>CAMLEQ010000427.1 GCA_946479015.1 uncultured Gemmatimonadota bacterium
TGCTCGACTACGAGCTCGAGGCGCAGCTACGCTGCTTCGAGAGCGGCGATGCGGCGGAGGGCATCCGAGCCTTTCTGGAGAAGCGGGCTCCCGTGTTCGACCGCCACGCGCCTCCGTCCCCACCCCCACCCCGCCCCGCGGACCGTCAGGACATTCGCATTCCGGAGGAGCACTGACCATGGCGCTCGCGAAGATCACGAACTTCGATGACTGGATCGATCTCTTCAAGGTGTGGCAGGACGACATCGGCCTGGAAGCGCGCGAGCTGAAGGACTATCGGTTCGAGGTGAAGCTCGCCGAGCCCGATGTGAACGAGATCGAGTTCGGCCACTACCGCGGCCAGCGCAAGTGGCCGACGGTGATGCACATCCCCGATCAGCGCATCCGGGATGCGCTGCAGACGCTGATCATCTTCCAGGGCGACACCGAGTTCGCGTCGGTGGAGCAGCAGCGCGCCCTGCTGCAGAACGCGCCGAGCGATTACGACCTGCTGTCCATCTACCGGGTGATGGCCGAGGAGATGCGGCACGGCTGGCAGATGTCGTACCTGCTCGTGACGCACTTCGGCGACGAGGGGAAGCGCGAGGCGGAGAAGCTGCTGCAGCGACGCGCCGACGAGCACGAGCGGCTCCTCGGCTCGTTCAACGAGAGCGTGGAGAACTGGCTGGACTTCTTCGCCTACACCGAGTTCATCGACCGCGACGGGAAGTACCAGCTCCAGATGCTGTCGACATCGGCGTTCGCGCCGCTCTCGCGCTCGATGAAGCCGATGCTCCGGGAGGAGTCGTTCCACCTCGGTACGGGGAACAGCGGCCTGCACCGGATCGTGAAGGCGGGACGGATCCCCACCGCCATCATGCAGCGGTACTTCAACAAGTGGGTGTCCACCGCCTTCGACCTGTTCGGGACCGATCAGTCGTCGTCGGCGCAGTGGGCGTACACGTGGGGGCTGAAGGGGCGCTTCGACGAGCGCACGAATCCACAGTCTCCCGATCCGACGCGCCTGAACGAGTACGCGCGCGAATTGTACCGGCAGGAGGTGCAGGGGCTGATCGACCGGCTGAACCTGCACGTGCCCGAGGGGGAGCAGAGGCTCCAGATCCCGAGCGTGAGGTTCAATCGGCGCATCGGCGAGTACAAGGGGCAGACGTTCACCATCGACGGCCAGCCGATCGAGCGGGAGCAGTACGCGGCGTACGTGGCGTCGGTGCTCCCCACCGCGGAGGACCGGGAGTTCCTGCGCGGCGTGTTCAAGGAGAACGACTGGATCCAACCCAAGAAGAGTGACGACTGACGAATCCACTGCCGCGCGCGAGCGGCGGGCGCCGCTGCTGGTGGCGCACCGGGGGGCGCCGCGCGAGCGCCCGGAGAACACCCTGCCCTCCTTCCTGCGCGCGCTGGAGCTTGGCGCCGATGGCATCGAGCTCGACGTGCACGGCACGAAGGACGGCGTGGTGATCGTGCACCACGACGAGGTCCCGCGCGCCACCGCGCCCACGGGCGCGCTGGCCGGACGCCGCATCGATGCGCTCACCTTCGACGAGCTGCAGGGCTTCTCCATTCGCGGGATCGCGCTCATCCCCACGCTGGACGAGGTGCTCGCGGTCGTGAAGGGGCGCGCCGAGGTGTTCATCGAGATCAAGGGGAGCGGGATCGAGCGCGCGGTGGTCGACGCGATCCGCGCGTCGCGCGCGCCCGAGCGGTGCGCGGTCCACTCGTTCGACCATGCCGCCGTGCGCCGCGTGCGCGAGCTGGCCCCCGAGATCCGCGGGGGGATTCTCTTCGATCGTGCGCTCCCCGATCTCCCCGCCGCGATGCGCGCGGTGGGGGCGCTCGACGTCTGGCCGCAGTGGGAGCTGGTGGACGACGCGATGGTGCGCGCGGCGCGCGACGCCGGGGGCCGCGTGATCCCGTGGACGGTGAACCGGCCGGAGCGCGCCCGCGAGCTCGCGGCGCTCGGCGTGGATGCGCTGTGCACCGACGTGCTCCCGGTGATCCGCGCGGCGCTGGAGGAAGCGGAGTGACCGCTCCCCCGAACGTGGCGGTGATCGGCGCCGGCACCATGGGGCACGGCATCGCGTACGTGGCGGCGCTCGCCGGGTGCCGCGTGTGGCTCGCCGACATGGATGCGGAGCGGCTGGCGGACGCGCGACGTCGCATCGAGGAGGCGTTCGGCACGGCAATCGCCCGCGGCAAGTGCACGTCCGAGGCGCGCGAGGCCGCGCTCTCGCGCATCGAGCTGGCCGCCGCCGCGGACGAGGCGGCGTGCGACGCGGCCATCGTGATCGAGGCCGTGCCGGAGCGAGTCGACCTCAAGCAACGGATCTTCGCCGCGATTGAAAGTGCCGTCCACGCCGACGCCATGCTCGCGAGCAACACGTCGTCGCTCTCGATCACCGAGATCGCGGGGGTGCTGCGCCACCGCGAGCGCATGATCGGCCTGCACTTCTTCAACCCCGTGCCGGCGATGGCGCTGCTCGAGATCGTGCGCGGGGAGGAGACGAGCGATGCGACGGTGGAGCGCGCCCGCGCCTTCGCCGCCCTGCTGGGCAAGGTGCCGATCGTGGTGCGCGACTCGCCGGGCTTCGCCACGAGCCGCCTCGGCGTGGTGCTGGGACTGGAGGCGATCCGGATGCTCGAGCAGGGGGTGGCATCGGCCGAGGACATCGATCGCGCCCTCGAGCTGGGCTACAATCACCCCGTCGGGCCGCTTCGCCTCACCGATCTCGTGGGGCTGGACGTCCGCCTCGCCATCGCCGAGCACCTGCACGCGACGCTCGGCGGCGACACGTATCGCCCTCCGGCGCTGCTGCGCGACAAGGTGCGGCGCGGCGAGCTGGGAAAGAAGAGCGGACAGGGCTTCTATCACTGGGAGAGCGACCGATGAGCGACGCGGAGGTCGTGCGGTACGAGGTGCGCGGGCGCGCCGCGCTGATCACCATCGACCGGCAGGAGAAGCGCAACGCGCTGAACGGCCAGGTGCGATGCGCCCTGTTGGGCGCGCTCGATGCCGCGCGGCGCGACGACGCGGTGCGCGCCGTGGTGCTCACGGGCGCGGGGGAGAAGGCGTTCGTCGCCGGCGCGGACATCGCCGAGTTCGAGGGACGCACGCCGGTGGACCAGTGGCGTGTGATGAAGGGGCCGTCGATCTACGACGCGGTGGAGCGGCTCCCCAAGCCGGTGATCGCGGCGGTGAACGGATTCTGCCTCGGGGGCGGCATGGAGCTCGCCCTCGCCTGCGACATCCGCATCGCCAGCGCCACGGCGAAGTTCGGCCAGCCGGAAGTGAACCTCGGGATCATCCCCGGCGGCGGCGGCACGCAGCGGCTGCCGCGCATCGTGGGCGTGGGCGCCGCGCTCCGGCTCATCCTCACCGGCGAGCCGGTCTCCGCCGACGAGGCGCTGCGCCTTCGACTGGTGGAGGAGGTGCTCGAGCCGGGCGCGCTGCTCGAGCGCGCGCTCGCGATCGCCGGGACGATCGCGTCGAAGAGCCCCGTGGCGGTGGCGGCGGCGAAGGAGGCGACGCGCGCGGCGCTGAGTCTCC
>CAMLEQ010000428.1 GCA_946479015.1 uncultured Gemmatimonadota bacterium
CGCAGCACCTGCCAGCCGTCCTTCTCCGGCATCATGATGTCCAGCGTGATCGCCAGCGGCTTGAGGATGCGCGCGAGCTCCATCCCCCGGTCGCCGCTCAGCGCCCCCACCACGCGGAAGTGCGCCGGCGCGAGCGAGTCGCGGAGCAGCGCCACCACCTCGGGGTTGTCGTCGATCGCCACCACGATGGGGTCGCCGCCGAGCTCCGTGTCCGCGGGGATCTCCCCCGGCTCGCCGAGCACCGCCTCGGGCTCCGGGCGCTCCGGAAGGCGGACGATGAACGTCGTGCCTCGCCCGGGTGTGCTCTCCACCTCGATGGTGCCTCCCAGCAGCTCCACGATGCGCCGCACGATCGCGAGCCCGAGCCCGAGCCCCTCGTAGCGGCGCGTGGTGCCGGTGTCCACCTGCTGGAAGTTGTCGAAGATGCGGTGCACATCCGCCGCCGCGATCCCGATCCCGGTGTCGCGCACGCGCGTCACGAAGGTGCCGTCGCGCTCGTGCTCCACCGACAGCGCCACCTCCCCCCGCCGCGGCGTGAACTTCACGGCGTTCGCCGCCAGGTTGAGCACGATCTGCCGGTACTTCGCGCGGTCCAGGCGCACGGGGCCGCGGTTGCTCGTGCGCACCGTGATCATCAGCTCCTTCTCGCGCGCGAAGCCGATGATCGTGTCCTTGACCTCCGAGAGCACGGTGGCGGGGTCGAACTCGTCGACCCGCAGCTCGGCGCGTCCGGCTTCGATCTTCGAGAGGTCGAGCACGTCATCGATGAGGAGCTGGAGATCCTTGGCGCGCCGGACGATGGCGTGCACCGCGCGCTGCTGCTGCTCCCCCACCGCGCCGTACACGCCATCGCGAAGCAGCCCCGCGTAGCCCAGCACGGCATTGAGTGGCGTCCGCAGCTCGTGCGACATCGTGGCCAGGAAGCGCGCCTTCGCTTCGGTGGCGTCGCGGAGCGCCTGCGACCGGAGCTCGAGCTGCTCGTTCGCCGCGCGCAGCTCCTGGCTCACCCGGGCGAACTCCACGGCTTCCGCCTCCGCGAGACGCTGCGCGCGCTCGAGCGCCTCGCGGCGCTCGTCGCATTCCAGCGGCTGTGCGAGGAGCCACATCCCATCCGCGGCCGGCGCCACGCTGAACGTCCGGGAGCGCGCGCTTCCTGCCGCGGATGTGAAGGAGAGGCGCAGCGCGGGCGCCTCGCGCGCGGCGCGCACCGCGTCCGCGGCGGAACGGAGGGCCGTCGAGGCGCCCTCGCGCCCGCTCTGCGCGAGCAGGTCCGCCAGCGGCCGTCCGGCGAGCGATCCCGCTTCGACCCCGAGCTCCCGCTCGAGCGCGCCGTTCGATGCCGCCACCCTGCCGTCGGCGTCGATCCGCAGTGCGGGGAAGGGGAGCGCCGACGCCGGGATCGCCGCGCCCGCGGTCCGATCCGCCTCTCCCGATCCCGCTCCCGCCGATTCGTACATCACCGGTCCGTATCCTCGCTCGCCCCGCCGGCGCGCCTCGCGCCGCGGCGGTGCTGTCTTTGCAACTCGTTGATCTGCCGCTGCTTCGCGTTCCTTTGCAAGGCGCACGCCGCACTTTCTGCCGGGCGCCATGGACGCGATATTCAATGACCTTCTACCCTGGATCATCCATGCGTCCCTTCCTCGGAACGGCGCTCGGCGCCCTCCTCGCGGCGTCCGCCGCTCCCGCGGCGCTCGCGCAGCGCGCCGCGCCATCCGACGGCGCCCCGCCGCAGTCGGCGCCCATCTCCGGCATCGTCTACGACGTCTCCTTCGACTCGACGACCGCGCGGCGCCGGATGATCCACGTGGCGATGTCCTTCGCCACACGCTCGCGCGATCCCGTGGTGCTCTCGCTCCCCGCGTGGACGCCCGGCGCGTACGAGATCACCTACTTCTCCAAGTGGGTGATCGGCTTCGCCGCCACGGGCGACGGCAAGCCGCTCGCGTGGGACAAGCTCGACTACGACACGTGGCGCGTGCGCCCGAACGGCGCCCGGGCGGTGTCGGTATCGTTCGACTACCTCGCGGACACGCTCGACAACGCGATGGCGTGGACGCAGCCGGACTTCGCGCTCTTCAACGGGACGAACCTGTTCCTCTATCCCGAGGGACGCGGCTTCGACTTCCCCGCCAACGTGCGCATCCACACCGAGCCGCAATGGCTCGTGGCGACGGGGATGACGCCGGCCGACTCGCCGCGCACGTACACGGCGCCGAACTACCACGAGCTCGTGGACATGCCCTTCTTCATTGGGCGCTTCGCGTTCGACAGCGCGCGTGTGGGGGAGCGCTGGTTCCGCATCGCGCGCTATCCCGCCGGGAGCATCCCCACGCCGCTGCTCGAGCAGGACTTCACCCAGTTGGGGAAGGTGATGGAGGCCGAGGGGGCGGTGTTCGGGGAGATCCCCTTCCGCACCTACACGCTCATGCAGATCGCCGACTCGACGTACGGCGGGATCTCCGGGCTCGAGCACGAGAACTCGCACGTGGACGTCACGAGCCCGTTCGCCATCGGCCAGCCGATCCTCACGTCGGTGTACTCGCACGAGATCTTCCACGCGTGGAACGTGAAGCGGCTGCGCCCCGCGGATCTCTGGCCCTACCAGTACGCCCACGAGCAGCCCACGCCATGGCTCTGGGTGAGCGAGGGGATCACCGACTACTACGCCGACCTCGCCGAGGTGCGCTCCGGAGTGATCGACTCGGTGGCGTTCTTCGAGACCACGGCGGGGAAGATGGCCGAGGTGGCGAACGCGCGTCCCGTGGCGCTGGAGGATGCCTCGGTCTCCACCTGGGTGCACCCGCAGGATGGCACGAGCGATCTGTACTACCCCAAGGGCTCGCTGGCCGGGCTCATGCTCGACATCCTGATTCGCGATGCCAGCGACGGGCGGCACTCGCTGGACGACGTGATGCGCCAGCTCTACGAGCAGGCGTACAAGCAGGGAAAGGGATTCACCGGCGACCAGTGGTGGAGCGCGGTGAGCGCCGCCGCCGGGGGGAAGAAGTTCGACGACTTCTACGCGAAGTACGTGGACGGGCGCGATCCGTATCCGTGGCGGACGATCCTGCCGCTCGCGGGGATGAAGCTCACGGTGGACACCGCGCGCGTCCCGACGCTCGGGCTGAGCACGGGACAGGATTCCGTGGGGCTGCGCGTGGACGGCGTGGTGCCGAGGTCCACCGCGGACGAGGCGGGGATCCAGCCGGGGGACTACCTGCTCGAGATCGCGGACGTGCCGGTGAGCGACTCGTTCGTGGCGCGCGTGCGCCAGAAGATCGGCACGCGTCCGGGCGCGCCGGTGTCGTTCAAGGTGCGACGCGGTGAGGACACGCTCTCCCTCACCGGGAAGCTGCAGGTGAACGAGCGCGTCTCGATGACCCTCACCGCGGACCGCGCGGCATCGCCGAAGGCGGTGCGGGTGAGAACCGGGATCCTGCATGGGAGGTAGGACCTGGTGGCTGGACCACCATGGAACGCGTGTGGCGGGGGGGGGGGGGGGGGGGACGGGGGGGGGGGGGGAGGAGGGGGGGGGACGGGAAGG
>CAMLEQ010000429.1 GCA_946479015.1 uncultured Gemmatimonadota bacterium
ACGCTGTTCGTGTCGGAGCTGAACACCAAGCAGGTGGTGGACCTCAACGACCCCGACTTCTACGACATCGTGGACACGAGCCTCGTGGCCAACCGGAGCCTCATCCGCTCCGCGTACCTCGACACGCTCATCGCCAACCTGCGCGTGCCCAGCCTCACGGTGCACATCGGCGACGACGTGTGGCTCCGGTCGGATGAGGCGAACATCAAGCTCGCGGGGGACGTGGAGCTCCAGAAGCTCGGGAGCCAGCGCCTCGAGAGCGGTACGCTCCGCGTGAGCCGCGGCACCTACCGCCTGAACCTCGGCCTCGTGCTGCGCACCTTCCAGGTGGACAGCGGGAAGGTGGTGTTCTTCGGCGATCCGAACATCCCGCCGGCGCTGGACATCTGGGCGTCGTACACGGTGAGGCAGGCGAACCGGGAGAGCGGGCAGGACGTGGACATCATCGCCCACATCGGAGGCACGCTCGTCGAGCCGCGGCTGGCGCTGTCGAGCAACGAGCGGATCCCCCTCTCGGACACGGAGATCCTGAGCTACCTCGTGTTCGGCCAGCCTTCGCCGGCACTGGCGAGCGACATCGCGGGCCGGCGCGCGCTGGATCCGGTGGCCCGCGCCCTCCTGCCGACCGTGGGGGGGGTGCTCGAGCGCGCGCTCGCCGAGCAGATCAGCTTCGTGGACTACATCCAGGTGCAGACCGGCACCGCGGGATCGGAGGACGTCGGCGCCACCAGCGCGACGGCCTCGCTCGCGGGGACGCGCATCGGCGTGGGGAAGCAGATCGGCGAGCGCACCTTCCTCACGGTGAACGCGGGGCTGTGCGGGCTCGGGGGGCAGCAGGCGTCGAGCAGCACGTCGTTCGCGCAGTCGCTCGGCATCACGGTCGACTACCGGCTGAACGATGGCTGGTCGCTCCAGGCGAGCTCCGAGCCGTCGTCGATCGCGCTCCAGTGCCAGCCGGGGCTCACGTCCATCGGGAACCGGCCGCGCCAGTTCGGCTTCGACCTCTTCAGGGATTGGAACTTCTGACCGGCCGCGTCCTCCTCATCTCGAACCCGGCGGCGCGCCGGGCGCGCCGCACGCTCGACCACGCGCTCGCCGCGTTCCGCGAGGCGGGAGTAGCCTGCGACCACATCGCCACCGAGCACCCCGGGCACGCCGCGGTGCTCGCGGTGGAGCGGCGCGGCGACGAGCACCAGGCGGTGTTCACGTTAGGCGGCGATGGCACGGCCATGGAAGTGGTGGGCGCGCTCGCCCACAGCGGCGTGCCGGTGGGGATTCTCCCCGGCGGGACGGGGAACCTCGTGGCGCGCTCGCTCGGGATCCCGCTGAACGTCCGCCGCGCCGTCCTGCGCCTCGTGCACGGCGCTCCCACCACGATCGATCTGGGCGTGGTCGACGGCGGCCGGCGGTTCGCGTTCGCGGTGGGCGTCGGCGTGGACGCGCGGATGATCGCGGAGACCGGGGCGGCGGCGAAGCGCCGCTTCGGCGTGGCGGCGTACACCCTCTCCGCGCTCCGGGCCACGCTACAGTGCCGCGCCTTCCGCCTCCGCGCCACCGTCGACGGCGTGCCGGTGACCGCCGATGCCACGCTCGCCATGATCGCGAACTTCGGCGGGGTGCTGAACGACCTGATCGTGCTGGGACCGGGGATCGAGCGGGATGACGGCCGGCTGGACCTGTGCGTCTTCTCTCCGGCGCACGCGGGGCAGACGCTCGGCATCGCGTGGCGCCTGCTGCGCAAGCGGTTCGGCACGCACCCGCGGATGGCCTACCAGCCCGGGCGCACCTTCCGCGTGGAGTGCGACCCGCCGCAGCTCTACGAGGCGGACGGCGAGGTGCTCGGCACCACCCCCTTCGAGGCGCGCGTGGAGCCGGGGGCGGCCACGCTCCTCCTCCCGCGGCGCCGCGATTGACCGACCGTCCGATTATCGTACATTCGGGGTCTGCCCCGCCGTCGCCCACCGACACCGCTGCCGGCCCGGCCCACCGCCCCTCCGCCTCCGCTTCGACTCGTTCCACCCGCCATGTCACACCTCGCCAACGGCATCGACGCCTTCCGGATCTCCGAGGCGGAGGAGTCGGCGCTTCTGGCCGGCCTGCCGCCGGAGCGGGCGCAGGCCATCCGCGCCCTGATCCGCGAGCGCGAGGGTCTGAGCGAGCGGTACCGGCTGCTCGTGAACACCACGAGCGACGCGATCGTGATCACCGACGCCCAGCGCCGCGTCGCGTTCGCCAATCCGGCGGCGGAGGTGCTCTTCGGCCATCCGGTGTCGGCGCTGGTGGGGACGGCGGTGGCCGACCTGACCCCGCTCGAGGCGCGCGAGGCGGTGGCCGCCTTCGAGAGCGCGGCGTTCGCCGGCCAGCCGCAGCGCTACGAGACAGTGGTGCTCTGCGCCAACGGCGAGCGCCGCACGGTGTCGGTGAGCACGGCGGCGCTGCGAGAGGGGGACGAGGTGACGGGAGTGGTGGCCTCGCTCCGCGACATCACCGCGGAGCGGCGCGCCCGCGACGCGGTGACGCGCTCGGAGTCGCGCTACCGCAACCTGGTGGAGACGGCCACCGATTCGATCTACACGATGGACGCCGAGGGGGCGTTCACGTCGGTGAACCACGCCACCTGCGAGGTCACGGGCTACGCGCGCGAGGAGCTGCTCGGGCGTCGCGGGCACTGGCTGCTCGACCCCGACGACTACCAGGCGGTGAAGCTGCACTTCCAGGATGCGCTCACGGGGCGCGCGCGGCGCTACGAGTGTCACATCTACCGGCGTGACGGCGAGCGGCGGCTCATCTCGGTCACGAACACGCCGATCTTCCAGGGCACGGCGGTGGTGGGCGTGCTCGGGATCGCGCGCGACATCACCGCCGACCGGCAGCGGGACGAGGCGCTGCAACGGTCGGAAGCGCGCTACGAGCGGCTGGTGGAGACCGCGCCGGACGCGATCTTCACGCTCGACGCCGAGGGGCACTTCACCTCCGTGAACCGCACCTTCGAGCGGACGATCGGCCGGCCGCGCGCCGAGCTGGTGGGGCTGCACTTCGGCGAGGTGCTGGACGAGCGGCAGCTGCCGATGGCCGAGCGGCTCTTCCGCGCCACCCTGGAGGGGCGCCGCGAGCGCGCCGAGATCCGCTTCCGCGACGCCGAAGGGAACGTCCGCACGGGCTCGATCATCACCACGCCGATCGTCGAGGACGGGACCATCACCGGCGGCCTCGGGATCGTGCGCGATGTCACCGAGGAGCGGCTGCTCGCCGAGCAACTGATGCAGCGCGAGAAGCTGGCCGCCGTGGGGCAGCTCGTGAGCGGCGTGGCGCACGAGCTGAACAACCCGCTCGCGGGGATCATGGCGTTCGCGCAGCTGCTCGAGGCGGTGCCGGCGCTGCCGGACGACCAGCGCGAGGCGGTGCAGACCATCCACAAGGAAGCGCGGCGCGCGGCGAAGATCGTGTCCAACCTCCTGCTGTTCGCGCGGCAGCGCCAGCCGGAGCGCACGAGCACGGAGCTGAATCGCGTGATGCTCGACACGCTGGAGCTGCG
>CAMLEQ010000430.1 GCA_946479015.1 uncultured Gemmatimonadota bacterium
AGAGAGTCCACCTACACCCGAGCCTACACGCGCTCTACCTAACTCCTCATCCCGTCAGTCTCCCACACGCCACACGCGTTGTTCGGTGGTCTAGCGACCAGGTTCTAGCCCCTCCACGATCCGAGCTCCTTCCAACACCGCCACGATGAAGCTCCCCGGATCCGCGATCCCCTTCCCCGCGATGTCCATCGCCGTGCCGTGGTCGGGGGAGGTGCGGGGGAACGGGAGGCCGAGCGTGACGTTCACGGCGCTGCCGAACGCGGCCACCTTGATCGCCGTCATCCCCACGTCGTGGTACGGGGCGATCACGGCGTCGAACTCGCCGCGCATCGCGCGCACGAACACGGTGTCCGCGGGGTAGGGACCGGCGATCCCGGCCGTGCGCGCCGCCGGCGCGAGCAGATCATCATCCTCGCGACCGAAGCGGCCGCCGTCGCCCGCGTGCGGGTTCAGCGCGCACAGCGCCACGCGCGGCGCATCGATGCCGTACCAATCGCGCAGCCCCGCGATGGTGACCGCCGCGGTCTCCACGATCGCGTCGCGCGTCAGCCGCGCGGGGACGTCGCGGAGCGGGATGTGGGTGGTGGCGAGCACCACGCGCAGCGGATTGGTGCCCGCGCCCGACGATGCGCGGGTGGCCGCGAGCATCATCGCCACACGCGAGCGCGTGAGGTGGGCGAGCATCTCGGTGTGTCCCGGGTAGTCGAAGCCACCCGCGAGCAGCGCGTGCTTGTCGATGGGCGCGGTGACGATCCCCTGCACCTCCCCGTCGAGCGCGAGCGCCACCGCGCGCTCGATGGCCAGGCCGGCGAGGCGTCCCGCCACGCGCTCGCCGTCGCCGGGGTGCCAGTCGCCCACCGGCTCGTCCACGCGCACCGGGAGGCCGAGCGGACCGACCAGCACGAGCTCCGCGCGAGCGCGGACGCGCTCATCCTCGAGCGCGCGCGCGACGATCTCGGGGCCGATCCCGCGCGGATCGCCCAGCGTGACGGCGAGCCGCGGACGGGCGGTCATGGCGTCCTCTCGTCGCGCAGCACGCGGTAGAGCGTCCTCGCCTGCGAGCGGCTCACGTTCTTCCCCACGTCGTCGAGCAGTTCCACCTCCAGGGTGCGCTGCGCGTAATCGACACGAAGGCGGTCACCGGGGTGAACCTCGGTGGCCGCCTTCGCCGGCTTGCCGTTCACGTGCACCGCGCCCACATCGCACGCCTCCTTCGCTTCGGTCCTGCTCTTCACGAGCAGGAGCCGCTTCAGCGCCAGATCGACGCGCAACGCTCAGCCACCGTACACGGCCACGAAGGTCTGCTTCCGCAGGGTGTCGAGGTAGCGGCGAATCCCCTTCTGCTGCGCGAGCTGGTCGCGGATCCGCTCCCGATAGTCGGAGAGCGTGGGCTCGCGCTCGTCGCTCACCGACGTGAGCTCGAGGATGAAGAACTTCGGCACCCCACGCGACGCGTCCTGGATCTCGAACGGCTCGAGGATGTCCCCCGACTTGTGCCCGTTGATCGCCGTCTGATACTCCTTCGGGAGCTGTGCCTTCGGGAAAGGCTCGGGCATGAGCTTCTCCTCGGCCGGGTCGTGGAACTTGGCGACGAGGGAGTCGTAGCTCGCACCCTTGCGCCAGAGCGCGGCCACCGAGTCGGCCAGGTGGCGCGCCCGCTCGACGTCGGCCGAGTCGATCTGCGGACGGATCAGGATGTGGCGCCCCTTCACCTCCGCCGGCTGCACGCGGTCGATCTTGATGATGTGGTAGCCGTACGTGGTCTTGATCACCGGGCTCACCTGCCCCGGAGGTAGCGCGAAGTACATCCGGTCGAACTCCGGCACGAACTCGCCGCGCCGATGCCAGCCGAGATCGCCACCGAGCTCCTTGGTGCCCGGGTCCATCGACTCGCGCTTCGCGATCTGCGCGAAGTCGCCGCCGCGGCGGATCTCGGCGAGGAGCGACTCCGCCTTGGCGAGCGCGAGCGAGTCGTTCTTCGCGCTCGGCTTCGGCGTGATGACGATCTGCCGGTAGGTCACCGTGGCCGGCAGCCGCTCGATCTGTCCCTTGTTCGCCTGGAAGAACGAATCGATCTCCGCCTCCGACACCGGCGCGGGGCCGAGCTTGCCGTCCTGGCGCAGCTTGTCGAACAGCTTCTGCTGGAGCTGCTGCCGGCGCGCCTGATCCATAAGCCAGCGGCGGTATTCCTCCGGCGTGCCGAAGCCCGCGCCCTTGAGCTGCGAGCGGAACTCGGCATCGCTGGCGAAGCGCCCGCGGATCTGGCTGAGCTGCCGGTCAACGTCGCCGGAGATGTCGTTGTCGTTCACCTCGAGCTTCTCCGCCTTGGCCTGCTGCACGAGCAGCTCCTCGTCGATGAGCTGGTCGAGGATCTGCTTGTACAGCTGCGCCTGGCCGGCGGAGTCGGTGGGGAGCTGCTGCCCCTGCGCGCGGAGAGTGCCGAGACGCTCCTGCACGTCCGTGTGGAGAATCGGCTGATCACCCACCACGGCCACCACGCCGTCGATGGAGGCGACGGTGGCGCCGCCGCTGTCGGCGACCGCGGCCGGCGCGGGCGCGGTGGTATCGGCGGCGGGGATGGCCTGCGCGGCGGCCGCCGGAGCGACCGCCGCGAGGAGAAGCGCGAGACCGGGAAGATGACGCGTGATCATGCGATTGCTACCCATCGCGCCGAACGAGGGTCCCATCACTGCGGGTGCTTGGCGGACGGCGCCGTGGTGTCACCGTGGCCGGCGGAATCCTTCGCCTGGGACTTCGACGGACCGAGCGGCACCTCGGACTGCGGGCGGTTCTTCTCCTTCGCGGAGTCCGCCGCCGCGCGCTCCTTCGTGGCCTTCTCCACCGCCCGATCGAGCCCCGCCTGGTTCACCGACCACTCGTACTTCGCGCGCACCACCGACTGCACCGGATCGGGGACGGGCACGAAGCCCACCTGCTGGGCCATCAGCCGGTCGAGGAAGCCGTCGATGTGCGCGGCGGCGATGCGCTCGCGCTCGGCATCGGTCTTGGCGCTGTCGGCCAGCTCCTTCGGGCTCACGCCGAGGCGCTCCCAGATCTGCCCCACGGCCTGCGCGAAGCGGCCGTGCAGCTCATCCATCTCCTTGGGGTCGAGCTGCACGTTGGCGCTGTCCGCCTGGCGCAGCACGAGCTCGTTGCGGAGCACGTTCTTCAGGAACTTGGTGACCAGGCTGTCGGGCGCGCTCTGGAGCCCCTGCTCGATCTGGGCCTTCTGCGGATAGGCATCCACCCACTTCACGAGGCGGCCCACGGTGAGCTTGCCGGCCTTGGACGTCGCGAGCACCGCATCGTCCTTGGCGTGCGCGTCGAGATCCTTGGCGGCGGAGCGCATCACGCTCACCGCGTCGTTGTTGATGTGGATGTCGCCGCTGGCCTCGAGCTTGTCCAGGTACACGCTATCCGCCGAGCGCAGGGCGCCCTCGTTCACCGCGCGGGTGAACTCCTCCTTCACCTCGGGGAAGGTGGAGCGACGGAT
>CAMLEQ010000431.1 GCA_946479015.1 uncultured Gemmatimonadota bacterium
GCCCCATCGCCTGCTCGATGTCCTCGCGCACGTGCGGGTGGTACCAGTACACGCCCGCGTCGGGGAAGTGCACCGAGTACACGAAGGTGCTCCCCGGCGCCACCGCCGCCTGCGTCAGGCCGGGTACACCGTCGAAGCGATTGTCCAGCCGCACGCCGTGCCAGTGGACGGTGCTCGGCAGGTCGATGCGGTTGTGGAAGCGCACGACGATCGTGGCGTTCTGCGGCACGTGGATGAGCGGTCCCGGCACCTGGCCGTTGAAGCCGTACATCACGAAATCGTGACCGCGAATCGTGCGCCGCACGAGCATCGCCGTGAGGTCGAGCGTGTCTCCGTTCTCGAGTCGAGCGATCTCCGTTGGCTTGGCCGCCGGCAGCGTGGCGGGATCCACGCCGGCGCCGGGGAGGAAGGGGGTGACCGGCGGCGTCAGCCCCACGAGCCCGGGCATCATCTTCATCCCCTTCGGCATCGGGATCGGCATCGCCATGCCGGACGTCGTCATGTCCATGCCGGACATCGTCGTGTCTTCCCCCGACGCCGGCGGCTTCACCGAATCCGCCTGCATGCCATCCATGCCCGACATGCCGTGGTGCTCGTCGGACGAATGTTGCGCCAGCGCGGCCGCGGGCACGGCGAACATCATGGCCGCGATCAGCGCGGCCCCCGTTGCTCTCATCACTGCGACACTCCCCGGAACAACGGATGCGTGAGGAACGACTGGAGCCAGCCGCTCGGGGAGGTGCCGTGCAGCACCGTGGGACCGGCGTGGGACGCCGGCGCGGAATCCGCTTCCGCGGTGATGACGAGGAGGAACTTGTTGAGCTCCGCGTGTCCCACCGTGGTCGTGCCGTTCGCCACGGTCCCGAGGCGGTGCCACCGCGCGAGATCCGGCGAGACGGCCCACGCCACGTACGTGGAGAACGCGCCGATGGTGGACGGCTTCGGGAGCCCCGACGCCGTGATCCGCACGTCGTAGCTCGCGCGGCCGTCCGCCGTCACCGCGATCCCGAAGGGAGACGCGGCGTACACCAGCCGCGCGCTCCCGTGTGCCGCCGGCGCCTTGAGGGTGGCGAAGAGCGGGATGTCGAATGGCCCCGCCCCCGCCCCCGCCCCGAGGAGCCCCACCGCGAGCACCGCGGCGGAGAGGCGCGTGCGACCGCGGCGCATCCACCACCGCCGCGCCCCTCCGCGCACGATGTCACGGCTATCGGTCACCGCTTCGCGCCCCCCCACTCGACCGACGCCGTGGTCTTGGGCTTCCCCTCGGGCCCGTTGTCCCAGTCCTGCACGCTGGAGATGTTCGGCATTCCGTAGTCGTGGCCGTTCCACCCCTTGAACCCATCCATCCGGAAGAGCCACAGCCCGCTGCGCATGTCGGAGATCGCGATCAGCCCGTCGGAGTTGCGCACGTCGACGCCGAACGCGCCCTGCTCCACGCTCGTGGTGCTCTCCCAGCCATTGTCCGGCGTGCCGCCGAAGCCGTGCTCGTGCTCGCAGCCGCAGGTGTAGAAGAAGCCATCGGTCTTCGGGTGCTTCGGGTCCTTCAGATCGAAGATCTGCAGGCCATCCTCGTACGCCGACACGAACACGTACGGCCACCGCACCTCGTGGTTGTGCGAGAGGTCACGCCAGTCGGCGGTCCAGCCGGCGATCGGGAGATCGACGTTCTGCATCTTCCCCTGCTGCGCCGGGCCCAGATCCCAGATGCGGAGCGGCGTGTACTGATACTCCGTCTCCGTCACGGCGTAGCGCCCATCGGGTGACGGCGTGAACGTGTGGGCGATGTCGAGCCCGAGGCCGGTGATCGTGAAGAGCTGCTTCGGCGCCTCGGGGTGCGTGACATCCCAGGCGGAGTAGCCGCCGAGTCCCGCGCCGTAGAACTTGTCCTGGTGCGTGGCCGGGTCGTAGCCGACGTAGAAGTCGTGGTAGCCGCCGGCGCCGATCTGCTTGAACGGCGTCGGATTCGGCACCGCGCCGATGAGCCACGTGCTGGAGTCGGCGCCGCTCACGATCTTGTCCAGGTCGTAGATGAGCGCCTTCTGCTGGTTCACCGTCGCGAAGTACAGCGCGCGTCCGTCCGAGTGCTTGTACGCGAAGGTGTTGTGGAAGCCGCCGGGCGCCTGCGGGTAGCGGATGCGCGCGACCACCTTCACCTTCGACGTGTCGGGGAGGCCGGTGACGTCGAAGATCACCGCGCCGAGGTCGGCGTCGGGGCTCCCCTGCATGAACTGGAACGACTGCGCGTAGTAGTAGCGCTTCCCGATCTTGAAGTACTTCCCATCCATGGCGCCGATCCCCCGGTGGAGCTCCGGGTTCTCGATCGTCCAGTCGTAGATCTTCTTCGGATGCGCGGGATCGCGCACGTCGTAGATCTGCGTGTCGAAGTTCACGAAGCCGGACACGTACACGTAAGGGCGTCCGGGATCCTGCTCCATCTCGATGTCGGCGGCCTTCCAGTTGCCCTTGTGGGTGACGACGTGCGCCACCATGTGGACCTTCTCGCTCCCTCCCTGCTTCTTGTCGAACGGCCGCACGGCATGACCGGGGTCCTGCGCGTACGCCGCGGTCGCGAGTCCGAACATGGCCAGGATGACGAACGATCCGCGCATCGAGCCTCCTCGAAGGATTTGAGACGCGGCGCCCGGGGGCGCCGTTGACCGGCGCTCGAGAGAACAGTGTCCCGACCGATTGGGGATCTCGACCGCCGCGGCGGAGTATGCGGCGGTGCGCGGAGGGTAGCAAGACGCGCGGCGGCGCGGTGTGATCTCTCTAACGTTGCCCTGCCATCGAGAGCGAGAGTCCCACCATCATCCCCCCGGAGCGGGTGGGAGCGACGAGCAGCGCGGCCTGCGGCGGGTAGACGCGCTCCCACCGCTCCACGGGACGCGAGCCCTCCACGGCGCCGGCCACGAGGCCGAGCGCGCCGCCAATGGCCATGGTGGTGAGCACCCCGAGCCCACACAGCTCGTTCCCCGAATCGCGGCACATGAGCGAGCCCGCGGCCCAGCCGGCGCCGGCGCCGACGAGTAGGCCGAACGCCGTGGCGCCCACCAGTCGCCCGCCGTCCGGTCCCACGCCGCGACTGACGTCGATCGACCGCACGTCCGCGAGCGGCAGCGTGTCGGCGATGGCGCCCCCTCCGGGGCGGACGATCAGCGTGTCGCCACCGAGCGAGACGAACGTGCCGTCCTGCGTCCCGCGCTCCCCCGCGCGCTGCACGCGAACGCGCGCGCCGGCGGGAACGCTCGGGACCTGCTGGGCATCGAGCGGCATGGCGGCGGCCGCGATCAGGGCGAGGATGCACAGGCGGTGCAGCATGGTGCCTCCGCGTACGGGGTGGGACGGCGCGCCGCACGAGTGGACCGGCATCGGCGCTTGCGGAAACGATGCAGCCGCTTCCGCTGCAGCGCCAGAGCTCGCTCGTCAGGCAAACGGCCGGGCTCCTCGGCCGGGGCGAGTTCCGCTCGAGCTCCTCGGCCGTGGCG
>CAMLEQ010000432.1 GCA_946479015.1 uncultured Gemmatimonadota bacterium
CCTCCGGGCCACCGAAGCGGCTCACCTGCACGAACCGATTGCGCGGACGCTGCGACTCGGAAGTCAGGGTGCCCGCGACGCTCGGCTGCAGTCGCCCGGTCCCACCGGTCGTCCCCCCAGTCGCGGACCCTGGCGTGATCGCGGATGGCTCGAGCATGGCCCTACCCCCGTGGAGGGTGCCGTTCACGGCTCCCTACCGTACGCCCTGCGAGTGCGCGCCGCCATCGGCCATTGCCCGATCCTCCCCCCGGGGTTCCCTGATTCCCCATGGCCCCCGGCCCCTAGCCTCCAGCCCCGAGCCGTAGTACCTTCAAAGGCTGTCATACAAATCACCCCCCTCCCCCCGTGCATGCCGCGGGGGGCGGTTCGAGTCCACAGGGAGGATTCTTTCCGCATGCCTCGCAAGTACGAGGCGGTGTACATCTTCGACTCCACGCTCGAAGACGCCGCCATCCAGGAGAAGATCTCGCGCTTTCATGGCCTGCTCGAAGCGGCCGGCGAGATCAACGTCGACCACTGGGGTCGGCGCCAGCTCGCCTACCCCATCGGGCCGCGCGAGAACGGCTACTACGTCATCGCCCGCTTCGAGGCCGAGCCGGGCGTGCTCCCCGAGTACGAGCGCGCGCTCAAGCTCGATGAGGGCGTGGTGCGCTACCTCGTCACGCTCCACGAGCACGAGCTCGGCGCCCCCCCGATGACCGAGGAAGAGATCGCGGCCGGCCGGCAGCGCGGCGAGGACGACGAGGACGAGGACTGAGCCATGCGACGCCAACAGAAGAGCTGCCCGTTCTGCGAATCCCGCGTGCGCTTCATCGATTACAAGGATGACCGCACCCTCGGCCGCTTCCTCACCGACACGGGCAAGATCCTGCCGAGCCGGTTGAGCGGCGTCTGCGCGCGGCATCAGCGCCAGCTGTCCACGGCGATCAAGCGTGCGCGCTTCCTCGCCCTGATCCCCTACATTCGGGGACACCAGGCGTAGGGATGCGCGACGGCCCGGTGCCGGCGCCGCGGGAGCAGGGGTGGTTGCGCATCGTCCTTGCTCTCGCGGCGTTCCTCTTGGTGCCGCACGCACCGGGGTTCCCGGCGTTCGTGCCGGTGGTGGAAACGTTGCTCCTCCTGCTGCCGGCGCTCACCGTCTGCTTCATCGTCGGCTGGTGGAGCGGCGGATCGTTCGCGGTGGCCATGGTGTGGCTGGCGCTCACGGTGTGGCTGTACGTGCTCCCCGCCCCGCGGGGGACGGGAACCGCGTACTACGACCTGGCGCGAGCGTGGGGGCTGCTGGTGGCGGGGTCGTTCGGCGTGGTGTGTCTCGTCGGACGGCAGAGCACCCTCCTGCACCGTGCCCTCGCCGCCATCGGCATCGCGGCGCTGCTCGGCGTGGTGCTCTCGGCGCTCGGGAAGCTGGACGTGCGCGAGGCGCAGCGGGTGTTCGCCGGGGAGTACGCGACCCGGAACGCCGAATCCGCGGCGGTGCTGCAGGAGAGCTCGCGCATCATCGGCGAGCGCCTGCCGGAGGCGGCCTCGTTCGCCTCGCGGTTCGCCGCGGCGCGCGTCGAGGGGGAGGACGCGATGGCGCGGCTCGCGGCGCCGCTCTATCCCGCGCTGCTCGCGCTCGAGGCGCTGGCCGCCTGCGCGCTCGCGTGGGCGCTGCACCATAGACTCAGCCGGACGCGGATCGGCTCGCCCCTGGCGCCGCTCCGCACCTTCGGCTTCAGCGACCAGCTCATCTGGGCCCTGGTCGCAGGGATCACCTTCCTGGTGCTCCCCTCGTTCGCGCCGCTGTCGGGGCTCGGGAAGAACCTCGTCGTGTTCTTCGGGGCGCTGTACACGCTGCGCGGCTACGGCATCTTCGCCTGGTTCTCGTCGCGACGGGCGGCGGTGGTGGGCGCGGTGGTGGCGATCGCCACCCTCCCGCTCTCCCTCGTCACCGTGCCCGCCGCGCTGGGGCTGGGGCTGAGCGATACCTGGTTCGACTGGCGCCGCCGCGCCGCTCCCGAGGGGAGCGGCCGCCGGGGCACCTGACACGATTTGGATCTCTAACCGTTCGTCCGGAGCGCACCATGGAAGTCATTCTGCGTCAAGCCATCGAGAACGTCGGCAAGCCCGGCGACATCGTGAAGGTGTCCAACGGCTACGCCCGCAACTACCTCCTCCCGCACGGCCTCGCCTACGAGGCGACGGTGGGGAACCGGAAGCGCATCGCCCAGGAGAAGGCGCGCCTCGAGGCCGCCGAGAACGAGCGCCGTGGTCAGGCCCAGTCGCTCGCCGACCGTCTGGAGCAGGTGCAGCTCACCTTCTCCGCTCGTGTGGGGGAGGAGGAGAAGCTGTTCGGCTCCGTGACCGCCGCCGACATCGCCCAGCAGCTCCACGCTCAGGGCTTCTCCGAGATCGAGAAGCGCCAGATCGACCTGCACGAGCCGATCAAGGCGCTCGGCGTCTACAAGGTGCCCGTCCGCCTGCACGCGGACGTCCGGCCGGAGATCAAGGTCTGGGTGATCAAGCAGTAGGGGTTGGGGGTTGGGGGCTAGGGGCCGGGGGGATCTCGAGACCCGCGGGGCTCGAGGGCTGAGTCGAACGTCACGGGGCGCCGGGAGGCGCCTCGTGTGCTATGCGGGTCCGCGAGGTCCGATCCCCGGCCAGCCCGTGCTTACGCGAGATCATGTTCCGGCGAGCCCCGGACTTCCCGAGCGCCAGACTCCCCGAGCCCCGGACTCACCGAGCGCCGGACTCCACGAGCCCGGCTTCCCCTGAATCGCCGGTAAACAGTTCCCCGCCCCCTGGCCGCCGCTGCATCCGTCCTCATATTGCGGATCGTGCGACCGCGCGGCGGTCGCGCCGCCGCAGCCGCCCGGGCACCGGAGTGACCTGGGAAGGTTCCAACGGGTTACAGCCCAGACAGTCGATCAGCGAATGCCCCGACAGAAGACCCCTTCGTCCCTCGCCCAGGCACGACGCGCCGCCGCGCTCTGTCTCGATCTCAAGGCCACCGACGTGGTGATGCTCGATCTCGGAACCGTTTCCGACGCCACCGATTACTTCGTCATCGCGAGTGGCAACTCGGACACGCACGTCCGCGCGATCGCGGAGCACGTGCTCGAGGAGCTCAGGAAGGAAGGCGTGCGCGCCCATCACATCGAGGGACTGTCCCAGGGGCGGTGGGTGCTGCTGGACTACATCGACTTCGTGGTGCACGTGTTCCATCCGGTGTTGCGCGACTTCTATCAGCTCGAGCGGTTGTGGAGCGATGCGCGGGCCGTGACGATTGACCGAGAGGAAGCCGGCGTATGACGAAACGGTGGGCGTGGCTTGCAGGCGCGGCGACCGGCCTGACCGTTGTGACGAAGATGCCCGCGCCCGTTCCTCCACTGCAACCAGTCCCCAAGTCTCCGTTGTTGCTGATGACGCTGCTGGCAACCGTAGCCGAGCTTCCGCCGAGGTACACGGCGCTCATATTGCAGCCGGTGTTGTCGCGAATCAC
>CAMLEQ010000433.1 GCA_946479015.1 uncultured Gemmatimonadota bacterium
GTGCTCGCGCTCGCGCTGATCGCGCTCGCCCTCGCCCGCGCGCTCTGGGGCACCGGCTCGCGCGCCGACCGCCGCGCGGGAGGGGACGTCCTCTTCCTGCTCGACCTCTCCCGCTCCATGACCGCGCGCGATGCGCCGGCGGCCGCCTCGCGGCTCGATGCGGCCAAGCGCGCCGCGAGCGCCGTGGCGCGCCAGCTCCCCGACGCGCGCGTGGGGCTGCTCGTCTTCGGCGGCAGCGGCTTCCTCCAGCTCGCGCCGACGCTCGACCACTCCACCTTCGAGCGCTTCCTCGATGGGGCGACCCCGGCGGACTTTCCCGATCCCGCCACCAACCTCGAGGCCGCCGCCGACCTCGCCGCCGCCACCGCCGCGCGCGAGGGGGACAGCACCGGCGTCGCGCTCGTCCTGCTCTCCGACGGCGAGGACGTGGAGGGGAAGCTCATGACCGCCATCGGCGCCTTCCGCGCCGCGCGCATCCGCGTGTCCACCGTCGGCGTCGGCTCCCCCGGCGGTGCCACCATCCCCGACAGCGATGCGGCGGGTGCGGTCGCACCGCACCGCGACTGGGCCGGACGCGTGGTGGTCACCCGGCTCGAGGAGCGCAACCTCCGCGACATCGCGCGCCTCACCGGCGGCGCCTACGTGCGCTGGTCCGGCTCCACGGCGGAGCTGCGCCCGGTGGTGGATGCCGTGCGGGGCGTCGAGACGCGCGCGCGGCGCTCCAGCGTGAGCGAGCCGCTCGTGGAGCGCTTCCAGTGGCCGCTCGCGCTCGCGCTCGTCGCGCTCGCGCTGGAGGGCGCGCTCCCGGTGTTCAGGCGTCCACTCGTGAGGCAGTCGTGAGCGCGCCGCTCGGTCGCCGCACCGCGGTGATCGCGCTCGTCGCGGCGGCGGCGATCGCCGCGATCGCTCTCTGGCGCGCGTGGCCGCCGGCACCGTGGGCGATCGCCGCCGCGCGCGGGAGCGCCGAGCGGTTGTACGACGCGCGCGACTTCCGCGGCGCGTACGAGGCGTTCGATCAGCTCGCGCGCTCGCTCTCGCAGGGGGGCGCGTCGAGCGATGCCGCCACGTCCGCCGCGGTCGAGCTGGACGCCGGCGATGCCGCGTACCGGCAGGGGCACTTCACCGACGCCGAGCGCCACTTCCACGCCGCGCTCGCCGGCTCGGACGCGCTGCGCGCGCGCGCCCAGTACAACCTCGGCAACACGTACGTCTGGATGTCGCGCGCGGAGAGCGACCGCCGCGGCACGCTCCTCTCCGCCGTGCGCGCCTACGAGGAGGCCGTGCTGCTCGCGCCCACCGATGTGGATGCGAAGTGGAATCTCGAGCTGGCGGTCGCGCGCCTCGAGGCCGAGCAGACTCGGCTCGGGAGCGGCCCGCGTCGCGAGGCGAACTGGGGAGGCGGCAACCTCACCAAGTCCGGCTACGCCGGCGCGCCGCAGACCGGCGCGGGGGCCACGCCGGGGGGCGGCTTCGGCGCGGGGGGCGGGGAGGAGGCGGTGCCGGACATCACGCCCTCCGAGGCGCGCCGCATGCTCCAGGAGGCCGAGCGCGCGCAGGTGACCGGCCAGGATGTGCGGCGCGCGCCCGGACGCGCGCCGGTGGGGCATCGCAAGGATTGGTGAGCGGCCACTGCGCTCATCTCTTTCCGCTGCCCGACGGCCGGATCACTTCACCATCAGGAGTCGCGCATCGAACGTGAACGGATGCGCCTCGCCTACTCTGATCTTCGGATAGTCCGGGTGCGCCGGGTCGATGAGGTAGTTGCTCGCGAGAGGAACGATCGCGCTCGGAACCTGGAGGACCGCCGCGCCGCCGCGCCGCACCCAGACACCTCCGACAGCCTGCGCCTCCGGTGGAACCGGGGAGTGCGCCCAGTCTGCCGGCAGCTCGTGCGCGGGGAGCACCTCCACGAGCCCCTCCGGAATGTCGGCGCTCACGAGCGAATACGCGGCGAGCGCCTCGCTCCGCTGGAGATGCACGAGCACTTCGAGTACGGCCAGCGCGGGGCTGTCCGCCGCGTAGGCCACGGGAACGCCCCGGGTGTTCCATCGTCCGCCGTACCGGCGTGCGCCTTCCCCATCGAAGGCCGACGAAACGTGCCGCGACTTGATCAGCCTGCCGCGCACTCCGGGTGATGCGCTCGTGGACACCGCCGCTCTCGACCGCCGATCGCGCGCCGGTCACGCCCCGTGGAACACTCGCTGCGATCGTGCGCATTGAGCGTCCGTCCGCTCTCTTCACCTTCACGACTGCAGCGCATGCCCAGACGAACTCAGGAGAAGTCCGCGCCATCCTCGCCGCCGCGCGATGCGATGAGCACGGCGACCCCCCGTCCCGCCGCTCCCGCGCCTCCGAGCGCCACGGTGGGACTCTTCACGCCGTTCGCCCTCCGCGGCGTCGAGCTCCGCAACCGGATCGCGATGAGCCCGATGTGCCAGTACTCCAGCGACGACGGCTTCGTGAACGAGTGGCACTTCGTGCACCTCGGCAGCCGCGCCGTGGGCGGGGTGGGGCTCGTGATCACCGAAGCCACCGCCGTCACGCCCGAGGGCCGCATCACCCCGCGCGACCTCGGCATCTGGAGCGACGTGCACGTGAATGGTCTCGCGCGCTGCGTGCGCTTCATCGAGGAGCAGGGCGCGGTCTCCGGGATCCAGCTCGCCCACGCCGGGCGCAAGGCGAGCACGACGCCCCCGTGGGAGGGGGGGCGGGTGATACCGCCGGAGGAGGCCGGCGGCTGGCTCCCCGTCGCGCCGAGCGCGATCCCCTTCCGCGACGGCGACCCCGCCCCCGAGGCGCTGGACCGGAAGGGGATCGCGCGCGTGGTGCGGGCGTTCGCGGACGGCGCGCGACGCGCGAGAGCGGCGGGGTTCCGCGTGGTGGAGGTGCACGCCGCGCACGGCTACCTGCTGCACCAGTTCCTCTCCCCGCTCAGCAACCGGCGCACCGACGAGTACGGTGGATCGTTCGTCAACCGCGTGCGCCTCACCCTCGAGGTGGTGGACGCGGTGCGCGCCGAGTGGCCGGGGAACCTCCCTCTGTTCGTGCGCATCTCCGCCACGGACTGGGCGGGAGGGGGATGGGATCTCGACCAGTCCGTGGAGCTCGCGCGCATGCTGCGCGAGCGCGACGTGGACCTGATCGACTGCTCCTCGGGCGGGGTCGTTCCCGGCGTACACGTTCCCGCAGCGCCCGGCTACCAGATCGGGTTCGCGGAGCGTATCCGCGAGGACGCGGGGATCGCGACCGGAGCAGTGGGGCTGATCACGGCGCCCGAGCAGGCGGACGAGACCATCCGCTCCGGTCGCGCCGACCTGGTGCTGCTCGCGCGCCAGCTCCTGCGCGACCCCTACTGGCCGCTCCACGCCGCGCGCCACCTGGGCGAGGGCATCACGTGGCCCCAGCAGTATCACAGAGCGGTGGATTGAGCGGATCGAGCGGCGCGGCGATCAGTGCGGCCCCGGCGATCCC
>CAMLEQ010000434.1 GCA_946479015.1 uncultured Gemmatimonadota bacterium
GGGTGGGGGGGGGGCCCGGGGGGGGGGTGGCGCTAATGCGCCGCCCCCCTCGCACCATGGTGCGGGGCAAGCGTCGCAGACGCCGCCCCGCGGTCATCCCCCGCGTCCCGCGCCCCTCTCCCGAGTCCCGATTCCCTAGTCCCGAGTCCCGCGCCCCGCCCCCCGCGCAAACCGCTCCAGCAGATCCACCGCCCGCAGCGCCGAGAGCGACGATGCCCGCGTCCCCACCAGACGCTGCGCCGCGGTGGAGAGGTGCGACGACGAGGCGTACCCCAGCAGATGGGCCACGTCCCCCAGGTCGTAACCCGGATTCTTCGCCAGCTCCGCCGCGGCGAGCAGGCGCACCAGATCGATCACCCGCTTGAGCGTCGCCGCCGCCCCGGCGGCGAACGACCGGCTCAGGTGCTCGCGCGTCACGTCCAGCGCCGCCGCGATCTCCTGCGTGCGCACCGTGCGCCCGCCACGCCGCACGATCTGCCGCCACGCGGCCACCTGCAGCGCGCTCTCCAGGCCGAGCGCCGCCGGCGGCTCGTCCAGCGCCGCGGCGAAGCGCGGCGTGAAGCCGTGGCGCTGCAGCAGTGGAGCGAGCAGCGCATCGTCCACGCCGTCGGCGAGCACGTCGGCGAAGTCGAGCGCCGCGCACTCGGCGATCGCCGGCGCATCCACCGGGAAGAACGGCGTCACGCCCAGGAACGCCACGCTCGGGTAGTCGCGCGCCAGCGCCGCCGTCGTGCGCGGCTCCCCCGACGGGGCGCCGAGGTCCACCCCCCCCGCCTCCGCGCGCTCGGCGCGCAGCGCCCGCGCGAGCGCCGACGGCGTCCGCGCCACCACCACGCGCCCCGCCTTGCGCGGCACGCTCGCGCGCAGGAGGGCGCGCGTCCGCTCGCGCGGCGCGTACGCCACCACGCGCAGCGCCCCCCGACGGATCGCCGTCACGCGTCCCGCGCCGCCGGCGGCGCGCCCACCATCGCCGCCGCCCGCGCGAGCACCTCCCGCGCGTTCTCGTACGAGATGCGCGCCAGCGCCTCCTCCAGCGGCAGCCACCGGCACGCGGTGATCCCCTCCTCGCGCTGCGGCGACGTCATCGCGTCGGTGGTCTCCATCAGGTAGAAGTGGCACACCTTGTGGATCAGGCGCCCACGGAAGCGGAAGTGCCAGTCGATGGTGTCGATCGGACCGCGCAACGAGAGCGCCGCCAGCCCCGTCTCCTCCTCCACCTCGCGCAGCGCCGCGCGTTCGGGCGGCTCGTCCCCCTCGAGGTGCCCCTTCGGAAAGCCCCAATTGCGGTAGCTGTCGCGGATGAGCAGGAAGAGCGGCCGGCCTTCCGCCATGCGGAACACCACGCCGCCCGCCGAGGTCTCCCGCCTCGCCCGCGCGCGCGCCATCTCAGCACGCCTCGACGCGCGCGCGCCAGGCAGGCGACTCGCCGGCGCGCCTCATGCGCCGCGACCGCCCGCCCCCGCCACGGCCACCGCGCGCTCCGGCTCCAGATCGGCGCGCCCCTCGATGAACTGGCGCACCACCGGATCGCTCGTGTGCTGGATCTCGTGCACCGTCCCCACCTGCCGCACCCGCCCCTCGTACAGCATCGCGATCCGCGTCCCCACCGTGTACGCGCTCCGCATGTCGTGCGTGATCACGACGCTCGTCACGCCCAGCTTCTCGCGCATGCGCACCATGAGCTGGTCGATCACCGCGCTCGTCACCGGGTCGAGTCCCGTGGTGGGCTCGTCGTACAGGATGTACTTCGGCCGCAGCGCCACCGCGCGCGCGATCCCCACGCGCTTCCGCATCCCGCCCGAGAGCTCCGCCGGGTAGCGATCCTGCACGTTCGGCAGGTCCACCAGCTCGAGCGACTCTTCCACCCGCTGCTCGATCTCGCGCTGCGTCAGCTTCCCCTGCTTGCGCAGCCCCATCGCCACGTTCTCGCCGATGGTGAGCGAGTCGAACAGCGCCGCGAACTGGAACACGTAGCCGATGTTCCCCCGCAGCTCGTACAGCTCGCGCCGCGGCAGCACCGGCACCTCCTTCCCGTCCACGAACACCGTGCCCCGGTCGGGCAGGAGCAGCCCGACCACGTGCTTGATCGCCACCGACTTTCCAGAGCCGGAGAACCCGATGATGACCATCGTCTCCCCCTCGACCACGTCGAGGGTGAACCCCTGGAGCACCTTCTTCGCCCCGAACGACTTGTAGACATCCACCCACTTGATCATCCGAACCGTCCCTGAAGCCGCGTCATCACCCGGACCGCATTCCGTACCGCGAGCGCACAACGCAATCTGTGCCATGCCGCCGCTCCCGGCAACGCGCGGGGCGACGCGCGAGCGCGCACCTCTCGGCGCGGCCGGGGTACGATGACGGGGTGCAGCGACTCCCGCGGCGCCGGCGCGTGCCGGTCCCCGCAGACGGTTGAGTTTTTCGCGACATTGCTCGAACGTACAGCACGGCGCGGCGCCCGCGCGCCACCTCCTCGCATCCGAACTCCGATCGTGCGACTCGCTCTCCTCTCCGCTCTGCCGCTCGCCGTCGCCGCCGCGCTTCCCGCGCAGGGAACGTCTCGCCGCCCCACCCGCCACCCGCCCGCTCCGGCGCACCCCGCCCCCGCCCCCGCCCCCGGGAAGGGGGCGGCCACCGACAGCGCGCACACCGTGGTGAGCGGCTTCGTCATCGACAGCATGACCAACCTGCCGCTCTCCGGCGCCACCGTCATGCTCCAGGGGACGACGGCGCACGCCGTCACCGACGACGGCGGCCGCTTCCGCTTCGTGCTCGACACCGTTCCAGAGGGCACCTATCAGATCGGCTTCTTCCATCCCACGCTCGACTCGCTCGGCATCACGCCACCCACGCGCACGGTCTCGGTGCGCCGCGGCGATTCGGTCTTCGTCGAGCTGGGAGTGCCGTCGATGACCACCATCGTGCGGGCCATCTGCCCCGACAACGCCACGGGCGCCGACAAGGGGCTCCTGCTCGGCTCCGTGCGCGATGCCGCCACCGACGCGCCGATCGGCGGGGCGCACGTGGTGCTGATGTGGACGGGGCTCAGCGTCGGCAACACCGCGGTGGTGAAGGTGCCGCAAGCGGTGAACGTGCCCACCAGCGCCGATGGCTTCTACCGCGCGTGCGGCCTTCCCGCCGACACGCGCGTGATGGCGCAGGCGCGCGTGCCGGGGAAGCAGCAGAGCGGATGGATCGAGGTGAAGGTGCCTGGGAACGGACTCACGCTGCGCGACTTCCTCATCGGCACCCGCCCCGTGGCCGTGGCACCCACGACGCCGGCGCCGGGAGACACCGGCGCCGCCGCGGCGCCCCCCGCGCCGCTCGGGAGCGCCGTGGTCACCGGCACCGTCACCTCGAACGCCGGCAAGCCGCTCGAGGGCGCGCAGGTGATGCTGCTCGGCACGCGCCTAGTGACGCGCACCGATGAGCGGGGCGCGTTCCGCCTCGGCGGACTCCCCGCGGGCA
>CAMLEQ010000435.1 GCA_946479015.1 uncultured Gemmatimonadota bacterium
ACGCGTCGTCGAGCTCGCTCGGTGACGGCTGCGTCGACGGGCCGAACACGGCGGGGGCCTTCCTCGTCGTCCACGACGTCGCCGTCGACCGGATGGTCGGGGTGCGGCACGTGCCCGACGACACCGCGCTCGTCGCCATCGACCAGCGGCGGGTCTTCTACAGCTCGGGTGCCCCCGGCGGCACGGCGTACGGCCTGGCCGCCGCCGCCGGCGTGATGCGGTGGATGGAGGAGCGCGGGCGCGGCTTTCCCGTGCCCGGGGGCGTGGTGCCGATCGTGCCCGCCGCGGTGATCTTCGATCTCGCCCCCCTCGGCGCCTTCGGCGCCCGTCCCACCGCGCAGATGG
Source organism: uncultured Gemmatimonadota bacterium (assembly GCA_946479015.1). Next base: position 346 of record CAMLEQ010000435.1, read on the forward strand.
CGTACGACGCGTGCGAGCGCGCCGTGCCGGCGCCGGTGGGGGAGGGGAGCGTGGGCGCGGGCATGGGAGCGACGGTGGGGAAGGGCGCCGGTCCGGAGCACGCGATGAAGGGCGGACTCGGTTGCGCGGTGGCGCGCGCGGGAGCGCTCGCCGCCGGCGCGGTGGTGGTGGTGAACGCGCTCGGTGATGTGCGCGACGCGGGTGGGACGATCCTCGCCGGCGCGCGCGCGCCCGGCGGTGGGTTCGTGGATCTGGAGCGGGCGATCGCCGACGGGAGCGTGCTGCGGTCCCGGTTCGGCGCGCCGTCGCCGGCGGGGAACACCACGCTCGCCGTGGTGGCGACGAACGCCGGGCTGGGGCGGGTGGAGCTGGCGCAGCTGGCGCGTGCCGCGGGGGCCGCGCTCGCCCGGCGCATCACGCCGGTGGGCACGTCCTTCGACGGCGACGTCATCTTCGCCGCCGCGCCGCTCGAGGGGAGCGTGGCGCCGGCGCTCCAGGTGGAGGCGCTCGCGGTGCGGGCGCTGGAGGAGGCGATCGAGCGAGCCGTGCGACTGGCGCGCGGGCGCGATGGGATTCCTGGTTTCGCCGATGGAGCATCGACATGACCGAGGTGCTGATCGTTCGCAGCTCGATCGCGCCGTTGTGCGCGGAGGCGCGCGCGGGGAGCGAGCAGGTGTCGCAGGCGCTGGCCGGCCATCGGCTCGAGCCGGTGGCCGAGTGTGGGATGTGGGTGCGCGCGCGCACCGCCGACGGCTACGAGGGGTGGGTGCACCGCGGCTACGTCGAATCGCTCGGTGCGCGCGAGGCGGCCAGCCGGTTCGCGACGGGGCGCGTGTCGCTCGGCTGCACGGTGACGGAGATCGACGGCCGGCGTCGCGCGCTCCCGCTCGGCGCCGTGCTGGCGGACGACGCGTACGTGGAGCACGGCACCGCGCTCGCGCCGGAGCAGCTCCTGGCGCGCTTCCCGTGCACGCCGGGGGGGATCACGCGCACCGCGCTCGAGTTCTTCGAGGGGACGTCGTACCAGTGGGGAGGGATCACGCCGTGGGGCGCGGACTGCTCGGGGCTCGTGCAGACGACGTTCGCCCTGCACGGCATCCGCCTCCCGCGCGACGCACGGCTGCAGGCCGAGTACGGCCAGCCGGTGGAGGGCGGGCTCGATGCGCTGCACGCGGCCGACCTGCTCTTCTTCTCCGACCGCGAGGACGGGCGCATCACGCACGTCGCCATCGCGCTCCACCAGCGGCGCATCGTCCATCTGGCGATCGGCCGCGGCGGCTACGCGGTGGAACGACTGGACGATGAAGGCGATCCGTACGTTCGCGGGCTGGTGGGACGGTTCCGCTTCGCGCGGCGGGTGATCGCGTAGCGCCTCGGGTCCCCAGGCGCCGCGCGGCGCCGGTCAGCTCACCATGCCGCCCCCCATCCCCACCGCATCCGCGCGGACGTGCAGCTTCACGTCGCCGTGCACCGTGCCGTCGAGGGCGATCTGCATCACGTGCGTGCCGGGGCTCGAGAGCGGCAGGTCGATGGCGGCGATGAGGGGGAAGTCCATCTCCGTCACGCCGGTGGGCGCGGCGCCGATGCTCAGCTCCCCGTTCGAGCCCCACAGCTCCTGGCCCGACGGGTCGAGCCAGCGCAGCGAGATGACGTGGTTGCCGACGTCCGACGGTCCGCCCTTGAGGCGCACCACGAGGTGCGCGCGCGGGTGCAGCGTGGGGAGCGAGGCGACCTGCACGGCATCGAACACGCCGAGCACGTTCAGCTTTCCCTCCTGGGAGAGATTGGCGGCGTCGGCGAAGAGGGCGAAGGAGAGTCGCATGGCGGTAGTCTACGCGCACGGGACGCGGAGGGCCAGGCGCGCGATCGGGACGGCGCCGCGGGCGCTATCTTCGGCCCTCGTGCGGCTCTAGTTTTCGGCATGGCTTCGACGCTCGAGACCTCGCTCGCGCCCGGCCGCGCCGACGCTGCTCGGCGGCCGGGCGTTTCCGCGACCGATGCCCTCCTGCTCCTGATGAGCGTGTTGTGGGGGGTGAACTACGTGGTGGTGAAGTACGGCACCGGCGTGCTCGCGCCGGAGGCGTACAACGGCGCGCGCATCGCGCTCGCCACGGTCGCGTTCGTGGGACTCGCGCGCGTGCGCCGCGAGCCGCGCGTGGCGCGGCGCGACCTGCTCGCCCTCCTCGCGCTCGGCGTGCTCGGCAACGGCCTGTACCAGTGGCTGTTCGCGGAGGGGGTGGCGCACACCAGCGCGGGGAGCGCGGCGCTCGTGCTCGCGGCCTCGCCGGCGCTCATCGCGCTCATCGGGCACCTGTCGGGGGTGGAGCGCGTGCACGCGCGCGGGTACGCGGGGATCGCGCTCTCCATGGTGGGGATCGCGCTCGTCGTGCTCGGCTACGGGTCGGGCGCCGGACACCACGCCACGCTCGCCGGCAACGTCATCACGCTCGCCGGCGCGCTCTGCTGGGCGGTGTACACCGTGCTGCTGCAGCCGTACACGAAGCGGGTGAGCCTCGTGAACATCTCGGCGCTCACCCTCGTGGGCGGCATGCTGCCGCTGCTCGTGGTGTCGGCGCCGGCGCTGCACGCCACGAACTGGGCGGCGGTGCGCCCGGCGACGTGGGCGGCGATCGTCTACAGCGGCATCGGCTCGCTCGTCCTGGGGTATCTGTTCTGGTATCGCGGCGTGCGCGTGCTCGGTCCCACGCGCACCGCCATCTATTCGAATCTCCAGCCCGCGATCGCGCTCGCCGCGGCCTGGGCGGCGCTCGGCGAGGTGCCGACGCCGCTGCAGGGCGTGGGCGCGGCCACGATCATCGCGGGCGTGATCCTGACGCGGACGTGAAACTCGTACTGTTCGACATCGACGGCACCATTCTCTGGAGCGACGGTGCCGGCCGCCGCGCGATGACGGCGGCGCTCACCCACGTGTTCGGCGGCGCCGGTCCCACCGACTACCGATACGACGGGAAGACCGACATGCAGATCGTGCGCGATCTCATGCGCGCCTCGGGGCACACCGACGAGGTGATCGACGCCCGCATGACGGCGCTCGTGGAGCGTTATCTCACGGGGCTCGAGGGGGAGCTGGCGGAAGGGCTGCACACGCACGTGTACGAGGG
>CAMLEQ010000436.1 GCA_946479015.1 uncultured Gemmatimonadota bacterium
CGAAGAGCGGGTAGCGGACGACGTCCACCTCGTGGAAGAAGATCCCGGGGAGGAATGCCGGGAGGCGGAACGGCTGCTGGTAGGTGATGAAGTGCACCTCGTGGCCGCGTTCGGCGAGCGCGATCCCCAGGTCGGTGGCCACGGCGCCGGAGCCGCCGTACGTCGGATAGCATGTGATCCCGATCTTCATCCCTCTCCCTCGTGCTCGTCGTGCCACCACGCCTCCGCGCGCGCGAGCGCGTCGGGGCGCGTGGGGTCGAGTCGTGTGACGTCCGCGTCCCGGAGCTGGTGGCGCAGCCAGGTGCGCTGCCGCTTGGCGTACTGCCTGGTGTCGATGATGATGCGCTCGATGGCGGCGTGCCGTGCCACCCGCCCCCGCACGATGTCCCGAACGGCCGCGTAGCCGGTGGCGTTCCACGCCGGCGCGGCGTCGGGGATGCGCGCCGCGAGCGACACCACCTCGCGCTCCCACCCGTCGGCGAACATCCGGCCCACGCGCTCCGCGATCCGGTCGCGCAGGAGCGGCCCCGGATCGACCACAAGATATCGCGCGCGCACGCGCGGCGCGCGGGCGGCCCGCTCGTGCCATGCCGAGATCGGCACGCCGGTGAGCAACGCCACCTCGATCGCCCGGATGAGCTGCGTCCGCCCGAGGTGCGCGCGCGCCGGATCGAGGCGCTCGCACCACCGCCGGAGGTCGTGCGTGGAGAGCGCATCGAGCTCGAGCTGCAGCACGCGCCGCCGAGCCGGGTCGAGCGGAGGCTCCTCGAACAGCGGCGTCACGAGCGCCCGGATGTAGAATCCCGTTCCCCCCACCACCACCGGCGTGCGCCCCGCCTCGCGCGCGTCGGTGATCCACCGCCCGGCCGCCTCGGCCCACGCCGCCGCGGACCAGCGCTCCTCCGGGTCCGCGATGTCCACGCCCCGGTGCGGCACGGCGTGCCGCTCCGTGGCGGTCGGCTTGGCGGTGCCGATGTCGAAGTCGCGGTAGATCTGGCGCGAATCGGCGCTGACGATGGTGATGGGGTGACGCGCGGCGAGCGCCATCGCGAGGGCGCTCTTGCCGGCGCCGGTGGGGCCGCTGATGACGCGGAGGCTACCGGCGGCCAAAGCGGCGCTCGACCTCGTCCCAGGCGAGGTGCACGATCGTGGAGCGCCCGTGGACGTCGTGCGCCGGGAGCACGGTGTCGGCGAGCGCCACGTACAGCGCGCGCATCTCGTCGGGGGAGAGCGCGTCTCCCGCCTTGATGGCCGCCTTGCACGCGAGCGTCGCGGCGAGCCGCTCGTGGCGCTTCGCGGCGCTCGCGAGCCGGTCGCCGGTGAGCGCGTCGAGCGTCTCGCGCAGGCAGCGCGGCGCGTCGAAGCGTGGATGGGGCATGGGGACGGCGCTCACGATGAGCGTGTGCCCGCCGAAGCCCTCGATCTCGAAGCCGAGGCGCTCGAACAGCTCGCGGTGCTCCTCGAACGCCTCGCCTTCGGCGGGGCCGAGATGGAGCGTGATGGGAAAGAGGAGCCGCTGCGATGGCGACTCGCCGCACTCGAGCGTGTTCATGAAGCGCTCGTAGAGCACGCGCTCGTGCGCCGAATGCTGGTCGATGAGCACGATGCCGTCGTCGCGCTCGAACATGAGATACGTGCGCCGGAGCTGGACGAGCGGCGGGACGGCCGGCGCCGACGGCGCCGGTGGTCGCGCATCCGATTCCGCCTCCGGCACCCGCTCGTCCGCCGCATCGATGGCATCGAGCAGGGGCGCCGGCTCCGCGGGCGCCGAGGGAGCGCGCAACACCTCCACATCGACGTCGCGAGCGGGCGCCAGCGGCGACGCGGGGAGCCACGACGGGCGCGCCCCGATGGTGGCGGCGCTCGCCGTCCCCCCGAGCGCGCGGCGCACCGCGTGCTCCACCGCGCGCTCCATCTGCCAGCGGTCGCGGAACCGCACCTCGGCCTTCGTGGGATGGACGTTGACATCCACCATGTCCGCCGGAAGTACGATGTCGAGGAGGAGCGTCGGACGCGTTCCCGCCGGAATGGTGGAGCGGTACGCCGCCTCGGCGGCGCGCACGAGCCCAGCGTCGCGGATGGCGCGCCCGTTCACCGACAGGAAGAGGCGGCGTCCGCGCTCCCCCACGTCGCCGGGGCGCTCGACGAGCCCGGAGACGTGGAGCTCCCCGCTCACGTCGTCCACGTCCACGAGTCGCTCGGCGAGCGGCGCGCCCCAGAGCGCCGCGAGGCGCTCGCGCAGCCCGGGCGCGGGGGGGAGGGAGAACACGGGGCGTCCGTCGTGCGCCACGGTCACGCGCACGTCGCGGCGGGTCAGCGCGAGCGAGGTGACCACCTCCACGATCCCCCGCCACTCGGAGCGCGCCGAGCGCAGGAAGCGCTGGCGCGCCGGCGCGTTGAAGAACAGCCGCGAGACCGTGACGGTGGTTCCGCGACGTCGCGCGGCATCATCCACCGCCTCGATCGCGCCGCCCGCGGTGCGGATCGCGGTGCCCGCGCCGTCGGCGGCGGCGGTCTCCATCTCCAGGTGCGACACGGACGCGATGGCCGGCAGCGCCTCGCCGCGGAAGCCGAAGCTGCCGACCCCCACCAGATCCTCGGCATCGCGGATCTTCGAGGTGGCGTGGCGCTGGAGGGCGAGCAGCGCATCGTCGCGGTCCATCCCGCACCCATCGTCGGCGATGCGGATGCGCGCGCGCCCACCGTCGTCCACGGTGATGTCGATGGTGCCGGCGCCGGCGTCGAGCGCGTTCTCGACCAGCTCCTTCACCACGGAGGCGGGACGCTCGACGACTTCACCCGCCGCGATCTGGTCGACGACGGTGCTGCGGAGAACGGCGATGCGCGGCATGCGGAAAGCTACGCGGCGCGCGGGATCGCGGTCAATCGCGCGCGAGCGGATAGAGCGAGGTGGCGTCGGTCCAACCATCCCGCCCGCCGTCGGCCTCCACGCGCACCCATTCCCCTTCGCGCTCCGCGACGCGCGCGACCTCACCCGTGTGGATCGTGCCGCCGTTCTCGGACGCGAGCGCGGGCAGCAGATGCAGCGGCGCGTCGTGCGCCACCACCACGAGATCGCGCGCGGCGAGGCGCCGGTCGATCGTCGCCGCCGTGCCCCCGATGGCGAGCGCGGCGCCGAGCGCGCCGGCGGCGAACGCGGTCACGCCACGCAGCCGGCGGCGCGCGGCACCCCAGGCCAGCACGCCCCAGCCGACGAGCCAGAGGGCGGCGGCCACGAGCGCCAGCGGCACCGCCGGGATGGGTGGGACGGCGCCGGGGCCGGCGACGGTGGAGGAGCCCACGAGATCGAGGTGATCGCGCACGTCGCCGGCGGTAGGCTCCAGGCGGAGCGCGCGCTGCCATCCGAGCGTTGCGCGCCCGGTATCGCCGGCGGCGAAGGCGGCGGTGCCGAGGTTGGCCCACGCGTCGCTCGCACGCGGCACGAGCTGGGCCACGGCGGCGA
>CAMLEQ010000437.1 GCA_946479015.1 uncultured Gemmatimonadota bacterium
GTAGAGCGCGGCCGCCGCCGGGACGCCCACCGTTCCCTGCCCCAGGTGCACGCGGTTGAGGTAGAGCTCGAGGATCCGCTGGCGATCCAGGTGCGCCGACAGGCGGAGCGCCCACATCACCTGCACCAGCTTGCCGGGCAGGTCGCGCCGCGCGGGGCGCAGCAGCCGCGCGGTCTGCATGGCGATGGTGGACGCGCCGGAGACCACGCGCCCCGCGCGGATGTCATCGCGCAGCGCGCGCGCGATCGCGCGGAGGTCGAGCGCGCCGTGCTCGAAGTAGCGGCGATCCTCCGTCGCCACGAACGCCGCGATCACATCGGGATCCATCTCCGGGAGCGGCATCCAGCGCGCGCGGCTCCCGTCGGGGGCGCGCGTGGCGCGGAGCGGGATGCCGGCGCGGTCCTCGAGCGTCACGCTCGCCACCGCCGCCGGCGCGACCATCGCGGGGGGCACGGGCATCGCGATCCACGCCGCGGCGCCGCCGACCATGCACGCCGCCGCGACCGCCACGCGCCCCGCCCAGCTCCCGAGCGCGCGCCGCGCCGCGCGGGCGATCCCGCGCCCCGGCTCACTCGCGCGACGCCGCATCCCCCGCCCGCTCCTTCACCACGAACTGCCCGCCGTCGCTGCGCCCGCTCACCGCCGGGTTGTACATCTCCTCCGCCCACGCCGGCGGACGCACGAAGGTCCCCGGCGTGGTCGCGCGCGCGACGTAGGTGGCGGTGTACGTCCCCGGCCAGAGCATCGTCGCCACGTACACCACCCGGTCGTCGCGCAGCTCGCGATGGTCCCACGGCTCCCACCAGCCGGAGTCCCAGCTCCCGAACCACCATCGGGCCGCGGCGTCCGCCTCCCCCTGTTCCTCATCCCCCGTCAGCGATGCGCCCGGCCCGGGGAGCGCGGCCGCGGTGCGGAGGCTCAGGTCCACCGCCTCGAGACCGGCCGGCAGCGCGTCGTCGAGCACCACGAAGTGGCGCTCCGCCGGCACGGTCACGCGCAGCCGCACGCGGACGAGCTCCCCCTCCGTCACGCTCGTCACCGGCGTGCCCGTGTCGTAGCGCTCGTACCACCGCTCCACCTGGATCCCCTGGTCGCTCGGCCGCACGGGGCGCGCGAGCGGGACCTCGCGCACGGTGGCGTAGTAGTACGCCACGTCTTCCGCGCCGCCGCCATCGGCCGCGATCGTGAGGCGCAGCTCCGGCGCGCCGCGCTCCGGGACGAGCCCCGCGAGCGGGACGCCGCTGTCCGTCTGCGCCACGCGCGCGCCGGGGCCGCGCACCGCGAACAGCGTGCGCCCCGCCGCGCGCACGGTGATCCCGCGCGCCGCCGCGCGCCGCTGCCGCGCATCGAACACGGTGAGCGCCTCGGCCACCGCGCCCACGTCCTGCGTGTTCCACAGCCACGAGGCGCCCTGCCCCTGCCGCACGAGCGTCTCCACCATCGGCCCCACCAGCGGATGGGTGGGATTCACCGCGAGCGTCGCCGTGAGCAGTCGCGCCATGGGGCGCGCGCGCGATTCGAAGTAGAAGTCCTCGTGCGCGCGCGGTGGGAGCACCGCGCGATTCCCCTCGAGCGTCACCTCCGCCCACGCCGGCGACACGAGCGCGAGCGCCTCGCGCGTCGCTCCCCGCCGCGCGAGCACTTCCGCGAGCAGGAGCCGGTCCTCCCACCGGAGCTGCGGCGCGAGCGCCAGCAGCTGGTTCTCCGCCGCCACGTCCGCGCGCCCCGCGCGACTCAGGAAGTCCACCGCCGCCACGCGGTCCGCGAGCGCCACGGCGCGGATGCCGTACCAGTTCGCCACCGGGATCAGCGGCATCGAGTCGCTCGCCTGGTGCAGCTCGCGCTCCAGGTAGTCCCCGAGCCGCGCCAGCACCGAGTCGCTCACGGCGATCCCATCCCGCTTCGCCTCGAGCAAAAAGCGCCCCGCGTACGCCGACAGCCACGGCGACGTCCAGTCGGATGCGCTCCAGTAGCCGATCCCGCCGTCGGTGCGCTGGCGCAGCGAGAGCATCTCCACCGCGCGCTCGAGGTCGCGCCGCGGGTCGCGCGCCGCGCCTGCGCCCTCGATGCCGCGCGCGCGCCGGAGCGCGATGAGCGGCATCCCCACGCTCGTCACCTGCTCCGAGCAGTAGTACGGGTACACGTGGAACTGGTCGTACAGCCCGCGCAGCATCGCGAGCGGCGAGCTGCCGAGGGTGACGTCCACGCGCGAGCGCGAGAGGTCGAGCCCCTCGGGGAGCGCGAGCCGCACCGTCGCGCTGTCGCGCACGGTGCCGCTCACCGTGAGGAACTGCGGGTGGAACGCCGGACGCACGGGCACGCTCACGCGCACGGCGTCGGCGTCGCTCCCCGATGTCGCATCGAAGCGGAAGGTGGCCGAGTCGCCGGGGAGCGCGCGGAAGGGGAAGCGCACCTCGACGCCGCGCCCCGCCGCGAGCGTGGCCGTGCGCGTGGCGCCGCCGCGCAGGGCGATCCCGGTCGCCGACGCGCGCACGGTCACGCGCGGCGTGCCGCCGGCGCGCTGGTTCACCACCGTCCCCGCCGTCAGCTCGTCCCCCGCGCGCACGAAGCGCGGCAGCGCCGGGCGCGCCACGAGCGGCCGCGTCACGAGCATCGGCGACTCGCCCTTCCCGTACCGGTCGCCGGCGGTCACGGCCACGGCCATCACCCGGAACGTCGTGAGGTTGTCGGGGAGCTTCGCCTGCGCCACCGCGCGGCCATCGGCGCCGGTGATCACCGAGCCGAGGAAGAACGCCGTGCTCTGGAAGCGCGAGCGCAGCACACCGGAGCGGTCCGCGCCGCCACCGCCACCGGGCGACCGGCGCCCCTTCTCCCCCTCGGGGATCTGCGGCGCCACGTTCGCCATGTTGCTCGACAGTCGCATCCCGAGCCCGCGCTCGCCGTACAGCAGATCGATCGGATCCGGGGTGCGATAGCCGGTGAGCGCGAGCACCCCCTCGTCCACCGCCCACAACGTCACCTCGGCGCGGCGCGGCGCGCCCGACGCATCCTTCACCTCCAGGCGCACGCGCGCGGTGTCCCCCGGCCGGTACTCGCTCGCCAGCGGCGCCACCGCCACCGTGAGCCGCTTCACCTCCGGCCGCACGCGCAGCTCGGCGTACCCCACGCGAATCGTCGGCCGCCCGGGATCGTCGAGCCGCCCCGGCGGCGCGCTCCGCCCGCGCGCGATGAGGATGGACACGTACGCGTTCGGCGCGTACGCCTCGGTGATCGGGAAGCGCAGCGTGGTGGACCCCGACGTCAGCGTGAGCCGCCGCTGCTCGATGATCCCCTCGCGCTCCACCGTCACCCACGCCTCCGCGTCGGTGAACGGGGAGGCGAAGAGCACCGTGGCCGTGTCGCCCACCGAGTAGCGCGCGCGATCGGCGACCACGTCCACCCTCAGGCGGCTCTCGTCGTTCCACGGCACCCACTCCTTCCCCGTCGCCCACCGGTAGA
>CAMLEQ010000438.1 GCA_946479015.1 uncultured Gemmatimonadota bacterium
CGCTTCGAGTTCCAGATGCTCTACGGCGTGCGCCGCGACCTGCAGGAGCAGCTCGTGCGGGAGGGGTACAACATGCGCGTGTACGTGCCGTTCGGCACGCAGTGGTATCCCTATCTCATGCGCCGCCTCGCCGAGCGGCCGGCGAACGTGGCGTTCATCACGGGGAACGTGGTGCGCGAGATGTTGAGGAAGTAGTGGTCGCATTCCATGGGCCGTCATCTTCCTCCCGACCACTCGAAGGGCGACGAGCACACGATCGGCGGGTACGCCGCGGTGCACGGGCGGCCGGCCGCGTTCGAAGGGGTGGACGGCCTGTCGTACAGCGTGGAGATCGAGACCGATGAGACGGGGGAGCGGGGGGAGCCGTTCGGCGCGTTCCTGCTCTTCGTGCGCTGGGAGCGCGGGGACCCGCGCATCGGCGGCCATCTGGAGACCGACTTCCTGGAGCGCGCGCGGACCGCGGATGAGGCGCGCGCGGCGCTCGGCGCCTGGCCGCTCGATCGCGTGAAGGGCGTGCTCGATGCGCTCCTGCGCGAGCGGCTGCCGCGCCCCGGCCGCCCGTGGTGGGAAGTGATGCGCGAGGAGGGCGGCGAGGACGAGGGGGAGGGGGCCGGGAACGGTGGCGCATGAGGGCGCGGCGCGTGTCGGCCTCGTGAGGGGCGTGGTGATGCGCGGCACCGGCGGCGTCTGGCGCGTGCGCGACGAGACAGGGGTGGTGCGCGAGGCGTCGCTGCGGGGGCGGCTCAAGCTGGGGGACACGCTCAAGCTCGCCGTGGGCGACGAGGTGGAGCTGGAGCCCGACGAGCGCGGGCTCGGCGCCTGGGCCATCACCGCCATCCACCCGCGCCGGTCGCGCCTCGCGCGCCGCGCGCCGGGGGGCGCCATGGGAGAGCGGGTGGTCGCCGCCAACGTGGACCAGGTGGTGGTGGTATTCGCGGCCGCCCAGCCGGAGCCGCACCCGCGCATGCTCGACCGCTTCCTCGTCATCGCCGCGGCGAACGATGTTCCGGCGCGCCTCGTGATCAACAAGATCGACCTCGCGCCGCCGGGCACGCTCGAGCGGTTCGCCGACTACCCGCGCGCGGGTTACCCGCTGCACGCCACGAGCGTCCGCACTGGCGAGGGGCTCGCCGAGCTGCACGAGGCGCTGCGCGGGCGCGTCTCCGCCCTCACCGGCCCGTCCGGTGTGGGCAAGTCATCGCTGCTCAATGCCATCTATCCCGGACTCTCGCTGCGCGTGGGAGAGATCAGCCGGTCCGTGAACAAGGGACGACATACGACAGTGGGCGCGGACATGCACCCGATTCCCGACGGCGGGTACGTGATGGACACGCCGGGGCTGCGCGAGGTCGGCGTGTGGAACATTCCCCCCGAGGAGCTCGATGCGTGCTTCATCGAGCTCCGTCCGCTCATCGGCCGGTGCCGCTTCCGTGACTGCCGCCACCGCGCCGAGCCGGAGTGCGCGGTGCGCGAGGCGGTGGAGGAGGGCACGGTGAGCCGCGCGCGGTACGAGAGCTACCTGAAGCTGCTGGAGGAGCTCGAGCAGAGCGCACGCCCGTGGTGAGGCCCATGGTGAGCATCACGCGCGAGGCGCTCGTCTCCCGCATCGGGGAGCCGTGGGCGTACGTCGTTCGTCTCATCGAGCGCGCGGACTGGGACGAGGGCGCCGTGCTCATGGTGCTCGCCCTCGTCATCGGCGTGGCGGCGGGGCTCGGCGTGGTGGGGTTCTACCACCTGATCGATCTCGCGTACGCGCTCTTCATCTCGTGGGGGGGCGCGCGGCTGCATCTGGTGGGGCGGGTGGCGTACCGCCCCGTGCTCACGGCGCTCGGGCTGCTCGCCGCGTGGGCGCTGGTGCGGCGCATCCCGGACGGGCAGAACGTGCCCGACGTGCAGCTCTCCGTCGCGAAGCGCGGCGGCATCCTGCACGCGCGCCCCGTGGTGCTGCGCACGCTCGCGTCCGCGGTCACGCTCGGCTCGGGCGGCTCGGCCGGGAGCGAGGGACCGACCGCCGTGCTCGGATCCACCGTGGGATCGCTCATCGGGCGCGCGCTCCGCTTCCAGCCGCGGCGGCTCAAGGTGCTCGTGGGGTGCGGAGCGGCCGCGGGGATCGCCGCGGCGTTCAACGCGCCGTTCGCCGGCGCGTTCTTCGCGCTCGAGGAGGTGCTCGGCACCTTCTCCATCGGCGCGTTCAGTCCCGTGGTGGTGGCCGCCGTCGCCGGCGCGCTCACCGTGCGCCCGTTCCTCGGGTCGCACCCCGCGTTCCACATCCCGGGATACGGCTCCATCCGGCCGCTCGCGATCCTGCTGCTCTATCCGCTGCTCGGCGTGGCGTGCGGCATCTGGTCGGCGCTCTACACGCGCATGTACTTCAAGGCGGCCGATCTGTTCGGCCGACTGCGGGGACCGCGCTGGGTCCGTCCCGTCACGGGTGGACTCATCGTCGGCGCCATCGTGTACTTCTCCGGCGGCGTGCTGGTGGGGGACGGCCACCTCGCCATTCCGCGCAACGTGTTCGGCGGCGAGGTGTGGTGGATCCTGCTCACCATTGCGCTCGCGAAGTCGGTGGCCACGGCGGTCACGCTCGGCAGCGGCGGCTCCGGGGGGGTGTTCACGCCCACGCTGTTCATCGGCGCCGCGCTCGGCGGCGCCATGGGACGGCTCGCGTACCTCGTGCTCCCGCAGTTCGGCCTGCACCCCGTGGCGTGGGGGCTGGTGGGAATGGCGGGGCTCGTGGCCGGCGCCAACCGCGCGCCGCTCACCGCGATCTTCATGGTGTTCGAGATGACGGACGACTACGGGCTCGTGCCGCCGCTCATGCTCGTCTCCGTGATCGCGTACGCCACCGCCCGCCGCTTCGCCAAACACGGGCTCTACGACGGCTGGCTCGCGCGCCGCGGCGAGCACCTCGCGCACGGCGCCGACCGTGCGCTCATGGATCGCATCCACGCGCGCGAGGCGCTCGAGCGCGATCCGGTGTCCGTGGCGCCCGCCGCGACCATCGCCGACATCATCGCCGCCGCCGGGCGCACGCGTCACCAGAGCCTGCCGGTGGTGGACGAGGATCACTCGCTCGTGGGCGTGATCACCTATGCCGCGCTGCGGCAGGCGCTGCTCGATCGCGGCGAGCTGGCGCCGGTGCTCCTCGCCGCCGATCTCGCCGAGCCCACGGAAGTCGCGCTCCCCGGCGACACGCTGCGCGATGCGCTCCGGAAGATGAACGCGCGCGCCATCGACCTCCTCCCGGTCGTCGAGCACGAGGACCAGCCGCGCCTGGTCGGGGTCCTGAGCCGCGCGGACGTGCTGGGGGCGTACGAGCGGGAGTTGATGCAGGAGGTGTGACGGAGGTCGGGAAGCGGGAAGCGGGAGAGGCAGCGAGGGGGGGGGGCGGGGGGGGGCGCCCCCCCCCCCCCCGGTAGTGGGGCGCCCCCCCCCGCCCGGGCCCCCCGGCCG
>CAMLEQ010000439.1 GCA_946479015.1 uncultured Gemmatimonadota bacterium
CTCGAAGCCGACCTCCGTCAGGAGGCCGATGAACTCCTGCTCCTCGAGCGCCCCGGCCACGCATCCGGTCCACAGCGCCATGCTCTCCTTCACCGTCGCGGGGAGCCCCTCGCGCACGATGATGTCGCTCACCGCGAAGCGCCCGCCGGGCTTGAGGACGCGGAACGCCTCCTTCAGCACCTGACGCTTGTCCCCCGAGAGGTTGATCACGCAGTTCGAGATGATCACGTCCACGCTGTTCGACGGCAGCGGGATCGCCTCGATGTGTCCCTTCAGGAACTCCACGTTCGTGGCGCCGGCCTGCGCCCGGTTCCGCTCCGCGAGCGCGAGCATCTCGTCGGTCATGTCGAGCCCGTAGGCCTTGCCGGTGGGTCCCACGCGCCGAGCCGAAAGCAGCACATCGATGCCACCGCCGGCCCCGAGGTCGAGCACCGTCTCCCCTGCGCGGAGCTCGGCGAGCGCGGTGGGGTTCCCGCACCCGAGCGAGGCGAGGAGCGCTTCGGCGGGGAGCCCCGCCGTCTCGCCGGCATCGTACAGATCGGCGGTGATCGGGTCCCACGACTCGCTCGTGGAGCCGCAGCAGCCGCTCGACCCTTCGGCGGGGCCGCAGCAGCTCGCGGCCCCGCCGTCGACGACGCGCAGCGCGGTGGCGCCGTAGCGCGAGCGCACCGTGGCGCGGATCTCGTCGAGCGTCGTTGGCACCTTCGTGGGATCCTGCTTCGACTCGGTGGTCATCGTCGCCTCTGGATGATCAAAAAACGTTGATGTTTCCGGCAAGACGAACGCGGCGGTCAGGCGCAGCACTCGCCGGCGTGGCGCACGGCGAGCGCGCGCTTCCTCGGCTGCATGGCGACCGCGAGGTCGTGCACCTCGGCGAGCGCCTCGGGGACGATGCTGTAGTACGACCAGCGTCCCTCGCGGCGGTCGGTGACCAGCCCCGCCTCCCTGAGCACGCGGAGGTGGAAGGAGAGACGCGATTGCGCCGCGTCGAGCTCGTCCTGCAGCTCGCACACGCACCGCTCCCCTCCGCGCAGCATCTCGAGGATGGCGAGGCGGGTCGCGTCGGACAGCGCGTGGAAGAGCGAGACGGCGCGGTCGAGATCCCTGGCGGTGCGGGTCGCGGTGGTCACGGGGGTAGTATACATCAAAAAATATTGCTGTGTCAAGCGCTGGGCGGCGCGCCGGCGCGTGGTTGACGCCTGTCGCGATCCTGCGCTACCATACACCCGTCGGGCGCGCCAGCGCCCGGCCGGCAATGGAGTTTGCCGTGACCCGCCGGACCAGGCCGGCTGATGACTCCTACGCGACACCGACCGCGTGGGGGTTTTTTGTTGCCATGACCGAGCGCTCCGAGCTCCTCGACACGCCGCAGCGGAGTCACCACTCATGATCATGATCTGGTACGTCGCCCTCGGATCGGCCGCCGGCGGGGTGGCCCGCTTTCTCCTCGGCGGCTTCGTGCAGCGCGCGGCCGGCACCACGTTCCCGGTCGGCACGCTGCTCATCAACATCACCGGCTCCATCCTCCTCGGCTTTCTCCTGCGCTACGCGCTCGCGACGCCGGCGGTGAGCCCCGAGATGCGCGCGCTCCTCACCACTGGCTTCTGCGGCGGCTACACCACCTTCTCCACCTTCAGCTACGAGACGGCGACGCTGCTGGAGGACGGCGACCACCGGCGCGCGCTCGTGTACATCGTGCTGAGCGTCGGCATCTCGCTCGTCGGCACCCTCGCCGGCTTCGCCGCCGCGAGCCGGCTCCTTGCCCTGCGCAGCGGCACGTAGCACGGTAGGGGTGCCCACTTCCACCGGAGGGCCCATGCACGGCTTCAAGGGGGAGCGCACGCTCATGCGCATCCACATCGGCGAGCGCGACAAGTATCACGGGAAGCCGCTCTACCAGGCGATCGTCGAGCTGCTCCGCGCGCGCCACTACGCCGGGGCCACGGTGCTTCGCGCCATCATGGGCTTCGGCGCGAGCTCCCGCATCCACACCGACCGCGTCGAGCTGCTCTCGCTCGACCTGCCGATCGTCATCGAGTGCGTGGAAACGGAAGAGCGGATTGCGGCGATCCTCCCGGAGCTCGACGAGATGATCGGCGGCGGGCTGATCACCCTCGAGCGGGCGCGGGTGATCATGTACCGCCCGCACGCGGCGGAGGAGGAGCGCGGCGAGGGGTGGAACATCGACGTGTCGGGCGACTGGCGCTCCGGGCCGCCGACGAACCCGCCAGCTCCGTCGGCTTCCTGATCTGATCCCGCACCGTCGTGCGCCGGAACGCGGACGGCGGTTGACTTACGCTCCCGCACCATTGCACCGTTCGCGGTCTCGGGGCGGACGCCGGCCCGCCCCGGGCGCGCCCGCGCCGGCACTCACCCCTGGCGGCCGGAGGGTCGTACCCATGGAGCATCGACAATGGCGGCCCTCGACACGGCCGCCCGGAGGGCGAGGAACACCGCACGGCTGACCGCCCGCGCCGCGGTCGAGAGCCCGCGGCGCACCGCCAGAACGGTGCGCCGCTTCTGGGGTGCGCTGGGGCCCGGCCTCATCACCGGCGCGGCCGACGACGATCCGTCGGGGATCGCCACCTACTCCGTGGCCGGCGCGCACTTCGGCACCGCGTTTCTCTGGACGGCCCTCATCACCTGGCCGCTCATGGCGGCGGTGCAGACCATGTGCGCCCGCATCGGCATGGTCACGGGCAAGGGGCTCATGGGCGCGCTCGAGGAGAAGTTTCCCCGCCCGTTGCTCGCCGCGGCCTGCCTCGCGCTCTTCGTGGCGAACACCCTCAACCTCGGCTCCGATCTCGCCGCGATGGCCGATGCCGCGGAGCTGCTCACCCACGTGAGCTCGCACGCCTGGGTGATCGTCTTCGCGCTCGTCATCGGCTGGGCGACGGTGCGACTCCGCTACGCCGCCGTGGCCAACACGCTCAAGTGGCTCGCGCTCGTGCTCTTCGCGTACGTCGTGGCGGCGTTCGCCATCGGTCCGCACTGGGGGAGCGTGCTGCGCGCCGCGGTGACGCCGGTGGTGCCCCGCGGAGCCACTGCGGGTGACGGGCCGTGGGCCACGTTGGTCGCCATCCTCGGCACGACGATCTCCCCGTACCTCTTCTTCTGGCAGGCCTCGCAGGAAGTGGAGGAGCAGAAGGCGCTCGGGCGCCACACGCTCGTCGCGCGACGGGGCGCCACCCCGGAGGAGCTCCGCTGGCGCAAGGTGGATGTGGGGACGGGCACGTTCGTGTCCAACCTGGTGATGTTCTTCATCATCCTCACCACGGCGCTCACGCTCCACGCGCACGGCGTCGCGCGACTCGAGACGAGCCGCGATGTGGCCGAGGCGCTCCGCCCGCTCGCCGGGCGCTTCGCGACGCTGCTCTACACCGTGGGACTCCTCGGCACCGGCGCCCTCGCCATCCCCACGCTCGCCGGCTCGGCGGCGTACGCGTTCG
>CAMLEQ010000440.1 GCA_946479015.1 uncultured Gemmatimonadota bacterium
GCGAGGGAGCGCGACACCTCGTACGTGAAGTCCACGTGCCCCGGCGTGTCGATCAGGTTCAGCTCGTACTGCTCCCCGCCGCGCGCGGTGTACGACATGCGCACGGCGTTGAGCTTGATCGTGATTCCGCGCTCGCGCTCGAGATCGAGCGTGTCGAGCACCTGGGACTTCATTTCGCGCTTCTGTAGCGTGCCCGTGGTCTCGATGAGACGGTCGGCCAGCGTGGACTTCCCGTGGTCGATGTGCGCGACGATGCAGAAGTTGCGGATGTGGTCTAGCTTCAAGCGACGACTCGTTGGTTTGGCGGATGTTCCGGAACCCTACAATATAACCGCTCGAGCGGAGTGGGCCGCAGTCGCCCGGTCCCGCGGATGGTTTGACCTGCCTCATCCCCCCCTCTAGCTTTCGCGGTCCGGTATGGACACCACCCGCGCCTCACGCGCCGATCTGCTCGATCCCGCGACCATTGCGGCTCTCGGCCGCATCGAGATCATCGCTCGATGGATCGTGGACGGCTTTCTCACCGGGCTCCACCGATCGCCGCGCAAGGGGTTCTCGGTGGAGTTCGCGGAGTACCGTCCGTACCAGCCCGGGGACGAGCTCCGCTACATCGACTGGAAGATCGCCGCGCGCGCCGACCGGTGGGTGGTGAAGCAGTACGAGGAGGAGACCAACCTCCGCGCGACCCTGGTGCTCGACGTCAGCCGCTCCATGCTCTGGCGCGGCGACCCGTCACGACTCACCAAGCTCGAGTACGCCGAGCGGCTCGCCGCCGCGCTCGCGCTGCTCTTCCTCCGCCAGCGCGATGCGGTGGGGCTCGTGCGCTTCGACGAGGCGGTGCGCACCGCGGTACCCCCGCGCGTCCGCACGGGGCAGTGGAAGCGCATCGTCGCCTCGCTCGATGACCCCGGCGCCGGGCGCGCCTCGCACGCGCCCGAGGCGCTGGAGAAGGCGGGGCGGCTCATCCCGCGGCGCGGGATGGTGGTGCTCATCTCCGATCTGCTCATGGACCCGGAAGGGGTGCTCGCCAACGTGCGCGCGCTCCGCCATGCCGGCCATCACGTGGCGGTGCTGCACGTGCTCGACCCCGCCGAGCGCGAGCTGCCGGCGGCGAGCGACGCGCTGTTCGTGGACCCGGAGAGCGGGGTGGAGGTGCCGGCCACGGTGGCCGACGTGCGCGGCGCCTATCGCGCGACGGTGGATGCGGCGCTCCAGGAGTGGCGCCAGAGCCTCGCCGGCCTCGGGGCCGCGTACGAGACGATTCTCACCGACGCGCCGTTCGGCGTCCCGCTGCGCCGCGCCTTCGCGGTGAGGCAGCGGCTGCCGTGATCGACTTTCTCTCCCCCCTCTGGTTGCTGGCCGCCGGAGCGGCCGCCGTCCCGCTCCTCATCCACCTCCTCCGCCGCCGCACGGGCACGCGGGTGGAGTTCCCCGCCGTGCGCTACCTCGCGCGCGCGGAGCGGGAGCACAGCCGGAAGCTGCGACTGCGCAACCTGCTCCTCATGCTGCTGCGCGTGGCGGCGGTGCTCCTGATCGCCGCCGCCGCGGCGCGCCCTGTCGTGCGGGTGCGCGGGAGCGGGCACGCCCCCACGGCGCTGGCGATCGTGCTCGACAACTCGCTCAGCACGTCGGCCATCGTTGGAGGGAAGCCGGTGTTCGACGACCTGCGCGCAAGGGCGCGCGACGTGGTGGACCGCGCCTCCGCGACCGACCGCCTGTGGCTCGTGACCGCCGACGGCGTGGTGCGCGGCGGGACGCGTGGCGCGCTGCTCGGCGCCATCGACCACGCCGAGCCGCTCGCCGGGGCGGGGGATCCCGCCGGCGCCGCCGCGCGCGCCTCGGCGCTCGTGTCGAGCGCCGGGCTCCCGGAGCGCGAGATCGTGATCCTCACCGATGGCCAGGCCACCGCGTGGCCGGAGCCGGTGGCGGTGGGTGGCGCGCGCGTGCGCGTGTACCGCCCGCGCGGCGAGCCGCCGGTGAATCGCGCCGTCACCCGCGCCGGCGCCGATCCGCTGCGCTGGACGCCGCGCGGCGCGGTGCGCGCGCGCGTGCTCACCCCCGATTCCGCCACCTACCGTATCGTGCTCGAAGGACGGACGCTCGCGCGCGGCACCGCATCGCGCGACGAGGAAGTGCTCGTGCGCGCGGCGCCGCCGGAGCGTGGATGGACCACGGGCGCCGTGGAGCTGGAGCCGGATGAGCTGCGCGGCGACGACACGCGCTGGTTCGCCGCCTGGATCGGCGCCGCGCCCGCGGTGCACGCCTCGGCCGCGCTCGGTCCGTTCACGTCGAGCGCCGTGGATGCGCTCGTGCAGGCCGAGCGTGCCACACAGGGGAACGACATCGCGATCGCGCCGGCGGACGAGGGCCCATCGCTCCCCGCGCTCCTCGTCGCTCCGTCCGATCCCGTGCGCGTGGGCGCCGCGAACCGTCAGCTCGAGCGCCTCGGCATCCCCTGGCGCTTCGGCGCGGTGCGGCGCGGCGAGAGCGCCGTGCGCGCCACCGCCGCCGGCGAGCCTGCGTTCGAGGGGGTGACGGCGACGATGCGTTACGTGCTCCAGCCGCGCGGCGCCGCGCCCACCGACACGCTCGCCACCGTGGCCGGGGAGCCGTGGGTCGTGGCCGGTCCGCGGTGGGTGCTCGTCGCGTCGCCGCTCGTGCCGGATGCCACCACGCTCCCCGTGCGCGCGGCGTTCGTGCCCTGGCTCGGCGACGTGCTCTCGCAGCGGTTGGGGGAGGACGCGGGGGTGGCCATCGCCGCCGCGCCGCGCGCGAGCGTCTCCCGTCCGGAGGGCGCGGACGCGCTCGAGATGCCCGGGGGGGAGCGCGTGCCGCTCCCCGGCGACACGCTCGCCGCGCCGGAGCACCCCGGCGTGTACTTCTTCCTCCACGGCGGGGCGCGCAGCGGCGCGCTGGTGGTGAACCCGGAGCCGGGAGAGTCCGACCTGCGCCGGCTCGCTCCGGGCGCGCTCGCCGCGCGCCTGCGCGGGAGCGACGTGCGCGCGCTCGACGACGCGACGCGCCTGCGCGACGGCGTGCTCGCCTCCGCGCCGCGTCGTCCCGTGATCCTGCCGCTGCTGGCGCTCGCGCTGGCGGCGCTCGTGGCCGAGGCGATGGTGGCGGGTACCGGCGCGCGCCGGCCGAGGGTGGCCTGATGGCGCTCCCCCGCGTGCTCGACGCCATCGAGTCGCTCGCCGCGTTCACGCGCCTCGCGAACACGGTCCCCGCTCCCGGCGCGCGCGTCACGGTGGGCGGGCTCCCCGGGTCGAGCGATGCCGCCGTCGCCGCCGCGCTCGCGCGGCGCCTCGGTCAGAACCGCTTCTTCGTCGTCGTCGCCGGCACCCTCCCCGACGCCGAGCGGTGGCTCGCCGATCTCGAGACGCTCCAGGAGGAGGCGCCGGTGGCGCTCTACCCGCCGCGCGAGGGATTCGGCGAGGCGGAGCCGCACC
>CAMLEQ010000441.1 GCA_946479015.1 uncultured Gemmatimonadota bacterium
CCGCCAGAGCCACACCCCCGCGTCACGCCAGTCCCAGGAGCCCACCACGGCCGCGCCTCGCCAGTACCAGGAGCCCGCCACGGCCCGCGTCCCGCCAGGCGACCGACGGTACGAAGAGCCGCGCGCCCACGGAGTCAGGCGCGCCATTCTACGTCCCAGTCCGGCCGACCGCGTCGCGCAGCACCTGCCCCAGCGTGCGCGTCGCCGCCGAGATGCTCCGTTCGTCGCTCCCGCCGAAGCCGAGCAACAGCCCGCTCCGCCGCGCCGCGGCCGTGGCGTAGCAGGTGGAGAGCGCCGTCGCGGTGAGGCCGCGCGCGGCCATGCGCGCGACCACGCCGGTGTCATCCACGCCGCGCGGCAGCAGCGTCGTCACGTGGAGGCCGGCATCGGCGTTCAGGACGGTGAGCTGGTCGTCGCAGTGCGCCGCGAGCCCGCGCAGCAGCGCCTCGCGCCGGCGGAGATACACGCCGCGCATCCGCCGCAGGTGCCGGGCGAAGTGTCCCTCGCGCAGGAAGTCCGCGAGCGCGAGCTGGTAGAGCGTCGGAGAGAAGAGGTCGAGCGCCTCGCGCGCCGCCACGAACCGGTCCCACAGCGCCGGGGGAACCACCAGATACCCCACGCGGAGCGCGGGGAAGAGCACCTTGCTGAAGGTGCCGATGTACAGCACCCGTCCGTGCGCGTCCATCCCCTGCAGCGCGGCCAGCGGACGGCTGACGTAGCGGAACTCGCTGTCGTAGTCGTCCTCGAGCAGCCACGCGTCGTGGTGCGCCGCCCACTCGAGCAGCGCGAGGCGCCGCGCCGCCGACATCGCCGCGCCCAGCGGATACTGGTGCGATGGCGTGACGTACGCGGCGCGCAGTGGACGCCGCGAGCGCCGGCTCGACGCCGCGAGGCGTCCGACGTCCATTCCCTCATCGTCGGCGGGCACGGGCACCAGCGCCGCGCCGGTGGCGCCCAGCGCCACGCGCGCGCCGGCGTATCCGGGCTCCTCCATCGCCACACGGTCGCCGCGGCCGATGAGCACCGCCGCGCAGAGTCGCAGCGCCGCCTGCGATCCCGACGTGACGAGCACCTGCTCCGCCTCGCGGCGCACTCCGCGCGCGGTGCGCAGGTGCTCGGAGATCGCCGCGCGCAGCGCGCCGATCCCCGCGGGATCGCCGTAGGCCATGTGCATCGGCGCGAGGCGATGCGCGTGCCGCGCCACGAGCCGTGCCCAGAGCGCGTGCGGAAACTCATCGAGCGCCGGCGCGCTCACGCGGAAGGGGCGGAGCCCGCCGTCATCGCGCGCCCTCGGAACGCGCCGGCGCGCGGACGCGCCGGTCACCGAGGCAGCGGCAGCCGCCGCCGGGCGGAGCGCATCGTCGGGGAGCGCGGCGCTGACGTACGTTCCCGAGCCGACGCGCCCCTCGAGGTAGCCCTCGTGCAGCAGCTGCTCGTATGCGGCGAGCACCGGAAGGCGCGACACGTCGAGCTCCGCCGCCAGCTCGCGCGTCGACGGCACCCGCTGCCCGGGGCGGAGCATCCCATCGAGGATCGCGCGCCGCAGCCCGTCGTAGATCTGGCGGTGGAGCGGCGCGCCCGCGCCGCGCTCGATCGGGAGGAGCGCGAGGAGCTGCGGGCTCGCGGCGGTCCTCACGTGCGCGGCGCGCGGGATGCGCGCCCGGCAGCGGCGTCGAAAGTGGTCATGAGCAGGAAGCGTAAAATGGTTCTGGCACACGGACCGCTCTGCGCGCAATCTCGGGGAGGCCCCTCGGCCAGGCAACCCCGCCGTGCGCCGCGCGTGCGCACGAGCCCGATCGCACCCGCACCACGCACGCTCATGACCACGTCGTCCTCTCACGCCACCGATCCGGCCGCCCATCCGGCCGCACCGGCGCGCATCCCCGCGCCCGAGCCGCTGCGCGACGGCATGCACGACTTCGATTTCCTGCACGGCACGTGGAACATCCACAACCGCCGTCTGCGTCATCCGCTCACCGGCTCCACGGAGTGGTACGAGTTCGATGGACGCACCGTCGAGCGGCCACTGCTCGGCGGCCAGGGGAACCTCGAGGAGTACAGCGCGACGCTCCCCGACGGCACCGCGCTGCGCGCGGTCGCGCTCCGGCTCTACCAGCCAGCGACCCGGCGCTGGACGATCCACTGGGCGAACGCCGCCACGGGGACGCTGGACGCGCCGATGATCGGCGCGTTCGTGGACGGCCGCGGCGTGTTCTACAGCCACGAGGAGTACCGGGGGCGCATGATCCTCTCGCGCTTCCACTGGACATCCATCGATCCGGACAGGGCACGATGGGAGCAGGCGTTCTCCGCCGACGGCGGCGCCACGTGGGAGACGAACTGGATCATGGAGTTCACCCGTGCCGGAGGTGCGTCGTGAGCGTCGGCCAGCAGTCCACGATCGTGGAGCTCCGGCGGTACGAGCTGCATCCGGGGCGGCGAGACACGCTGATCGCGCTGTTCGAGCGCGAGTTCGTGGAGACGCAGGAGGCGACGGGAATGGAGTTGATCGCGCAGTTCCGCGACCTCGACCATCCCGACGTGTTCACCTGGCTGCGCGGATTTCCGAGCATGCCGGCGCGCGCCGCGTCGCTGGAAGCGTTCTACGGCGGGCCCGTGTGGGCGCGTCACCGCGACGCGGCCAACGCCACGATGATCAGCTCCGACGACGTGCGGCTGCTGCGCCCGGCGCGTCCGGGCTCGGGGCTCGTGATGGCGGAGGAGCGTCCCCCGGTCGGCGCCGTCGCCATCCCGCCGGTGCTCGTGGTCGCGACGGTCGCGACGCTCACCGGATTGGCCGCGCCGGGATTCGGCGCGTGGTTCGACAGGGAGATGACACCGCTGCTCGCGGCGACGGGCGCGCCTCCGATCGCGGCGTACGAGACGGAGCCGAGCGTCAACGACTTTCCCCGGCTCCCCGTGCGCGAGGGGGAGCACGCCTTCGTGTGGCTCGCCCGCTTCGACGACGTCGCGGCGCACGACCGGCACCTGTCGGCGCTCGCGGCGGATCGCCGATGGAGCAGCGACGTGCAGCCGGAGCTGGCGCGGCGTCTCGCGGCGCCGCTGGAGACGTGGCGCCTGGCGCCGACCGCGCGGTCGCGGGTGCCGCGATGACGGCGGCGCGATGGCGGGAGGGCATCATCGTCCGGCGCGCCGGTATCGAGGATGTGCCGGTGGCAGCTCCGCTCTTCGACGAATACCGGCGCTTCTACGGCAAGCCCTCCGACGTCGGCGCGGCCCGCGCCTTTCTCGAGGCGCGGCTCGAGCGCGGCGAGTCGGTGGTGCTGCTGGCGTACCGCGTGCAGGACCGACCGCCGGGGCGCTCTGGCGCCCCGGGCGGTTCGACCTAGATTGGCCAGCATCCCCCTCGCATCGAGGGCAGGATGGCCGAGGCCCTGGCCGCCGCGGGCGCGCCGACCGAGATCACCTGGGCCGACG
>CAMLEQ010000442.1 GCA_946479015.1 uncultured Gemmatimonadota bacterium
GGACCTGGTGGCTGGACCACCAAAGGACGCGTGTGGCGTGTGGGGAACTGACGGGAAGAGGAGGGAGGTAGAGCGCGAGTAGGCTCGGCGGTAGAGAGAGTCCACCTACACACGAACCTGCACGCGCCGTACCTACGCCCTCTGCCCGTCAGTCTCCCACACGCCACACGCGTTGTTCGGTGTTCCAGCCACCAGGTCCCATCCCCTATCAATGGCATGCCTCCTCCGTTCAAGGACTACTTCTCCAAACAAGCCGCCTCCTACGCCGACTATCGCCCCACGTATCCCGCGGAGCTGTTCGCGTGGCTCGCGTCGGCGGCGCCGGGGCGGGAGGCGGCGTGGGACTGCGGCACTGGGAACGGTCAGGCGGCCGTCGGGCTCGCGGAGCACTTCGCGGTGGTGGAGGCCACCGATCCCAGCGCGGCCCAGCTCGCGCACGCGGCGCCGCACCCGCGGGTGCGCTACCGGCGCGCGCGTGGCGAGGAGTCGGGGCTCGCCGATCGATCGGTGGACGTGGTCACGGTGGCGCAGGCGCTGCACTGGCTCGACCTCCCCGCGTTCTGGCGCGAGGTGCGACGGGTGAGTCGCGCGGACGGGGTCGTGGCGGCGTGGGGATACGATCTGGTGCGTGTCGCGCCGGCGGTGGACGAGGTGGTGGAGCGGTTCTACCACGACACGCTGCGGGGCTACTGGGCGCCCGAGCGCCGATTGATCGACGACCACTTCCAGTCGATCGACTTCCCGTTCCCCGAGCTCGACGTGCCGCCATTCGACATGCGCGGGCGTTGGACGCGCGAACAGCTCGTGGGCTACCTGCGCACGTGGTCGGCCGTGCGGACGTACGTGGACCGCGAGGGACGCGACCCGGTGAGCGACGTGGAGCGGGAGCTCGCGCGCGTGTGGCCCGACCCCGCGGACGCGCGCCCCGTGCGCTGGCCGCTGTTCGTGCGCGCGGGGCGGGTGGAGCGCGCGCAGCGCGCGGGCTGACGAGCGTCGGGGGCGGTCAGCGCCCCCGGTCGTCGCCCACGCGCCCGCGGAACTTCGCCACCGCGTCCGTGTCGGTGCGCCCGTTGCCGAGCCGGTACTGGTAGCGCCCCTGCGCGATGGGGGCCAGCTTCACCGTCACCCAGTCGCCGCGCCTCCACTGCACGGTGCTCGTACGGTCGGGGAGAAACACTTCCCATTCCGTGCCATCCTGGAGGGTGATGAAGGTGCCGTCGTCCGCCACATCCACGATGCGGAGCCCGGGGACGACGCTCCGGTAGAAGCGCGGGCGAAAGGCGCGAGGGTGGTCGCCGCTCGTGTCTCCGCGCACCGTCGTGTCGGGCGCGCGTGCCGTGGCGGTGTCCACGTTCTGCGCCCGCGCCGCCGCGAGTGGCGAGAGCAGCGCCATCGCCGCCACGATCGAGCCGATCGTCAATCCTCTCATCGTTCGTCCCTCCGAGCTGGCCGGATCGGGCCGGCCCCCCGTTGTCAGGCTGCGCGATCGGCGTTGCTGCACGAGCGGTGCCGCCTCGAATCGAGCTGATGCCGGAGGCGCCCGTGGGGCTTCGGGTGGCAGCGCGGCGCCCAGGGCGTCAGATGTTCCCCTGGCGCGCGGACGAGCTCGGCTGTAACATGACGTGCGAGAGGTGGCTTGTTTTTTCGCAGCGGTGTTACTTTTTTTTCCAGGTACCCCATGGCCGCGTCAGGCGCCGCCGCTCGACTCGGCTCAGTGGTCCCTCCCGCTCGTCTCGCCCGGAACGTCCCCTTCCCGGGAGCTTCCCGCAGTATGCATCCCATGTCTCCACGCCGTCGCTTCGCGGCCATGGCCGCCACCGCCCTGCTGCTCGGTACCACCCTCGCCCGGAGCGCCGCGGCGCAGGTGTGCGAGTGCAAGTTTCCGGAGTCCAACGAGAACGGAAGGGTGGCGGGTGCGCTGGGTGGTGGCATGTTCGCGGGACTCCTCGCCGCCGTGCTCCACGTGAAGCACCAGCGCGAGGCCGCCGGCACCCCCGGCATGGGACCGGTCGGCCCCGGCGCGTCCGCCGAAGCGACGCCGCCGATCGCCCCCGCCGTCGTCGCCGCGATCGATCCGGCGCCCGCGGAGCGCAACGACCCGTGGCGCCGCGAGGGAGAGCTGGCCGGCACCGACGCCGGCGATCGGCCGGCCCGTCCGGCCAGTCCCGAGCCGATGCTCTCCTCCAACGAGGCTCGCCGCGAGGGACTCGTTCCGCCGAAGACCGCCACGCTCTATCCCGCGCTGGCGATGATCGGCGTGGGCTCGCTGCTGCTCGGGCTGTTCATGCTCCGCGAGCGCTCCGGACGACGGCGGTGGCGCTGACCATCGCCTGACGATGGCGATGGCGCCGCTCGCGAAGTGCGCAGCGGACGGCGCCGGTCAGCGATAGTCGTGCCCCCGCACCCCATCCGCCCCCACGTCGATCCGCAGCTCCCGGAACGACTCCCCCCGCAGGTTCACCACCCGCTGCTCCACCTGTAGCGTGCCGCGCACGAGCAGCAGCGGCGCGCGCGAGATGAGCAGCGCCTGCCGCTCGAAGCGCTTCGGCGTCACCACCACGTTCACCAGCCCCGTCTCGTCCTCGAGCGTGAGGAAGGCGAACCCTTCGCCGTCGGGGGGCGCTGCCGGCAGATCACGAGGCCGGCCACCGCCACTCCGCGCTCGCCGTCGCGCATCGCGAGCACCTCGCGCGCCGTGCGCACGCCGTTGGGGGCGAGCAGCGCGCGCAGGTGGCGCATGGGATGGCCGTGGAGCGACACACCGGTCATGCGATAGTCCGCGGCGGTGACCTCGAGCGGTGACAGCGCGGGGATGCTCGCCGGCACATCCAGCGTGTGATGCACCGGGGCGAGTGGACCGGCCTCGCCGCGCAGCTCCTCGAGCATCCGCCAGATCGCCGCGCGCCGCCGGCGTGCATCGGGCTCGTCGGGGACGAGCGCGTCGAGCGCTCCCGCCTCGGCGAGCGCGCGGAGCGCGCGGCGGTCGAGTCCCGAGCGGTGCACCACGTCGCCGATCGACTGGAACGTCCCCCCGGTGCGCAGCGCCTCCTCCAGCCGCTCCCTCGCGCGCGCACCCAGCCCCTTCACCATCCGCAGCCCCAATCGCACCGCCGGCGCCCCCGCCGCGCCGCGCTGCGCCTCCCGCGCTCGCTGCGCTCCCCGCGCTTCCCGCGCTCCGGGCTCCGCGTCCGGCTCCAGCGTGCAGTCGTACGTCGACCGCGTCACGTCCACGCCGAGCACCCGCACGCCGTGGCGGCGCGCATCCTCGATGAGCGTCCCCGGCGAGTAGAATCCCATCGGCTGCGCGTTGAGGATCGCGGCGGTGAACTCGGGGGCGTAGTAGTGCTTGAGGAACGCGCTCGCGTAGACCAGGAGCGCGAAGCTCGCGGCGTGGCTCTCGGGGAAGCC
>CAMLEQ010000443.1 GCA_946479015.1 uncultured Gemmatimonadota bacterium
TCAACTGGATGGAGAACATCCGCGACTGGAACATCTCGCGGCAGCTCTGGTGGGGGCATCGCGTGCCGGTGTGGTACTGCGATGCGTGCGGCGAGGCGTTCGCCAGCGTGGACGACATCGGGCAGTGCCCGCGCTGCCACGGCCCGGTGCGGCAGGACGAGGACGTGCTGGACACCTGGTTCTCGTCGTGGCTCTGGCCGCTCTCCACCCTCGGCTGGCCCGATGAGCGGTCGCGCGACCTGGCGGCGTTCTATCCCACCGACGTGCTGGTGACGGCGCCGGAGATCCTGTTCTTCTGGGTGGCGCGCATGATCATGGCGGGGCTCTACTTCGCGAAGCGGGAGCCGTTCCACACCGTGTACCTGCACGGCACCGTGCGCGACATGCAGCACCGCAAGATGTCCAAGTCGCTCGGGAACGGGATCGACCCGCTGGACGTGGTGGCGCTCTACGGCGCGGATGCGCTGCGGTGGACGGTGATCGCCGGCCTCGGGCTGGGCACCGACGTGATGCTCGACCCGGAGAACCTGGAGCAGTCGTTCGCGCCGGGGCGGAACTTCATCACGAAGCTGTGGAACATCGGGCGCTACCTGCTCTCGAACATCGGCGGGGAGCCGGTGACGGCGCTGGAGGCGGTGGATCCGGCGGCGCTGACGCGCGCGGACGAGTGGATCCTCGCGCGGCTCGATGCCGCGATCCGCGAGTGCGACCTGGCGCTCGGCCCGCCGCGCCCGGATGGAGGCGCGTGGGGGGAGGAGGAGCTGCGTCGCGGCATGCGCCTCAACGACTACGCGGAGACGGCGCGCCGCTTCGTGTGGAACGAGCTCGCGGACTGGTACGTGGAGACGACGAAGTCGCGCATGACCGGAGACGGCGCGGACCGCGACGTGGCCCGCGCGGTGCTCGTGCACGTGTTCGACGCCGCGCTCCGCCTGCTGCACCCGATCGTGCCGTTCGTGACGGAGACGCTCTGGCAGCGCATCCCCCTCCCCGGGCGCGCGGGGGACGAGTTCCTGGCGCAGGCGCGCTGGCCCGCGCCGCGCGCCGCGCGCGCGGAGGGCGCCGCGCGGGCGGCGGCGTTCGAGCGGGTGATCGAGGCAGTGGCGGCGATCCGGCGCGCGCGCTCCGAGTACGGCATCCCGCCGGGGCAGCGCGTGGCGGCGGAGATCCGCCCGGGCACCGACGACACGGCGGCGGTGTACCGCGAGGAGGCCGCCGTGATCGAGCGCCTGACGCGCACCGACGTGCGCGTGGTGGCGCTCGCGCCGGCGGGGCCGGTGGCGCACGAGCTCCTCGGCGCCGACGGCTCCGAGGTCTACGTGCTCCTCGCCGGCGCGGTGGACGTGGAGAAGGAGTGCGCGCGCCAGCGCAGGGAGCTCGTGGAGCTGGAGAAGCAGTTGGGCGGACTGGAGCAGCGGCTGGCCAACGAGAAGTTCGTGAGCCGCGCGAAGCCCGAGGTGGTGGAGGGGGAGCGACGCAAGCTGCGCGAGTGGACGGCGCGTCGCGAGCAGCTCCGGCAGAAGGTGAGGGCCCTGTGCGGCGATTGATCATCGCCGCGCTCGCCCTCCTCGGGTGCGCGCAGCCCGGCGCGCCGCCGGGTGGCCCCGAGGACAAGGTACCACCGAAGCTCCTGTCCGTGTCCCCCGAGAGCGGCGCCGTGAACGTGCGCGCGAAGGAAGTGGAGATGAAGTTCGACGAGGTGCTGAGCGAGCGCCCCGCGGCGAGCGGCGCGTCGACGCTCGACCAGCTCGTGCTCATCTCCCCCCGCGATGGCGACCCGCACGTGGGGTGGCATCGCAGCACGCTCACCATCCACGGCCGGCACGACTTCCTGCCGAACACGGCGTACACGGTCACCCTGCTGCCGGGGCTCGCGGACCTGCGCGGCAACGTGCGGAAGGAAGGGACGACGATCGTCTTCTCCACCGGCCCGACGATCCCGAGCACCAGGCTGACGGGAATCGTGTTCGATTGGGGGGCCGGTCGTCCGCTCGCCAACGCCGCGGTGATGGCGGTGGCGCGTCCGGACAGCGACCTGCGCTACGTGGCGCGTGCCGACTCGAACGGGCGGTTCCTCCTCACTGCCCTGCGCCCGGGCACGTACACCGTCACCGGCTTCGCCGACGCGAACAACGATTGGGCCGCCACCGGCCGCGAGGCGTACGACACCGCGCACGTGGTGCTGCGCGACAGCGCGCGCGTGGAGCTGCTCGCCTTCGTGCACGACACGATCGGGCCAACGATCCAGAACGTGGCGACGATCGATTCGGTGACGATCCGCGCCACCTTCGACAAGCCGCTCGACCCGGCGCAGAAGGTGGATGCGAGCCTGTTCACGCTCAGGGCCAGCGACTCGACGGTGGTGCCGCTGAAGCTCGCGATGCCATCCAGCACGTGGGACAGCACGCACGTGGACACCACGAAGCGCGCGGACACGACGGCGGCGGCGCGGCTCCCCGCCGGGCCACCCCCCAGGCCGGGGCAGCCAGTGCAGCCGGGGCAGCCGCCGGGCGCGCGCGCGGGGCGCGACACCACACATCGCGCGCCGGCGCCGCGACCGAGCCGGCCGGTTCCGGTCTCCGAGGTGGTGATCGTCACCGCGCGCCCGCTCACCCCCGGTGGCACGTACCGGCTCTCGGCGCACGGCGTGCGCAACCTGCTCGGACACGCATCGAACTCCTCGCGGTCGTTCGTGGTGCCGAAGGGGGCGGAAGCGACGGCGGGCGCGCCAGGCGCGCGGCCGAAGGCGCCGCGCCCGGGGGGGAAGCCCCCCGCGGCGAAGCCCCCCGCCGACACGGGGCGCGCCCGTGCGGACACCGCGCGCCGCCCACCGCCCGGATGAACGATCCCCGGCGCGCGCTCCCCAGCGTCGGGACCCTCCTCGAGGGGGAAGCGGCGCGCGCGCTGCTCGCGCGCGCGCCGCGTGCGCTCGTGGTGGACGCGGTGCGCGACGCGGTGGAGCACGCGCGGCGCGACCCCGACGCCGCGCCGCGCGATGCGGGTGAGTGGGGGACGGCCATCGCCGCGGCGCTCGCGCGCCGCGAGCGCCGCTCCCTCCGCCCCGTGCTCAACGCCACCGGCGTGGTGCTCCACACGAACCTCGGACGCGCGCCGCTCGCGCGCGCCGCGCTCGAGGCGATCGCGGAGGCGGCGGCGGGCTACTCGAACCTCGAGTACGACCTGGAGCGCGGGGAGCGCGGCAGCCGCTACGTGCACTGCGTGTCGCTGCTGCGCGAGCTCACCGGCGCCGAGGACGCGCTGGTGGTGAACAACGGCGCGAGCGCGCTCGTGCTCGCGCTCAACACCTTCGCCGAGGGACGCGAGGCGATCGTGTCGCGCGGCGAGCTGGTGGAGATCGGCGGCAGCTTCCGCGTCCCCGACATCATGGCCAAGAGCGGCGCGCG
>CAMLEQ010000444.1 GCA_946479015.1 uncultured Gemmatimonadota bacterium
ATCCCGACTTCCTCACCAACGCGCAGAAGCAGCTCACCGCCGTGCAGGAGCTCGCCAATCTCCGCACGCGCCTCGTGGACCTCGAGGCGGAGCTCCTCGCCCGGCGTCACGAGCGGCGCGCGCTCCTCGAGCGCATGGTGGAGGCCGACATGGCCGAGCAGTCCGCGCAGGGGAGATCGCGCCCCAGCCGGGGCGCGGCCCCGGAGCGCGCGCGCGCCAGCCAGGAGCTGCGCAACTTCGACATCAACATGCAGCCCCTGCGCGAGAAGATCGCGCGGCTGCGCATCGAGGTGGAGCGCTTCGAGTACAGCCTGCGCATCGCGATCGCCTCGTCGCGTCGTGGTCGCTCGGTGATGGCCGCGTAGCAGGACGTGTGACACGACCCGTCGCGGGGCACGCGCACGACGCGTGACGCGATGCGCCGCACGGCGGGTGCAGCCGCGAGTGTCGGGTAAACCCGCACCACCCGCCGCGCCGTGCCGCGCGCGCCGATCACCACGGCGGCGCGCGGCGCGCTCCAGTGCGCGCGCGCCTGTCCTGAATCGGCACGCTTGACGCGCCGGACGAATCCTCCTACGCTGTACCCACGGACAGTACCCTCGAACGCCGGTCGCCGAAGTCTCTCGGAATCGGGAGCGAACAGGTGCCGCGTGACACCGGCAGCAGCGGTGAAGGGACATAGTGAGCGCGCCCCCTGCGCGAGCCGATCGGCTCGCGTCGGGGGCGTTGTCGTCATCCCCAACCTGTGAGGGGGGCGTATGGACATGCTGATCGCGCTCGGGCTGAGCATCGGAGTCCTCATCGCCATCTGGACGTACATCGCGCTCGGCCCAGGGGCACTGCCGGTCTGGGCGGGGATCGTCGCGTGGGGGACCTTCTTCGCCGCCGGCGGCAAGACGGACGGCTTCATCAAGACGGTGGCCTCGAACCTCTCCGGTGTGTTCTGGGCGTTCGTCGCGCTGTTCGTCGCCACGAAGCTCGGGGGGACCGTCCCGATCATCGCGGTGCTCGTCGGCGTCGTGGCCTTCATGATGTGCGTGCAGGCGAAGATCCCGCAGCTCTCCTTCATCCCCGGCGCCTTCCTCGGTGCGGCGACGACGGTGAGCGTGGTGGTCGCCGCGCAGGGAACGTACACGAAGACGATCATCGCGCTCGTGGCCGGCGCGATCTTCGCCTACATCTCCGAGCTGCTGGCGGGTGCGCTCGCCGGCGCCCCGAGGGCGAAGAAGGCGGCGCAGCCCGCGGGCGACTAGCGGGCGCGCCGGCCGCGCGGGTGGTGGTGCACCACCACTCGCGCGGCGGCATCGCATCATCGTGACCGATCCGTCGTGATCGCCGCGGAGGATCTCCTTCCGCGCCCGCTCGCCGCGCTCGCGTGGCTCGCCTGCATCGCGGGCGCGGCGTGCGGCGCTCCCACCGATGCGTCGCGGGCGCGCGCGGTGGTGTCCGTCACGCCATCCAG
Source organism: uncultured Gemmatimonadota bacterium (assembly GCA_946479015.1). The sequence goes on from CAMLEQ010000444.1 coordinate 1,463, forward strand.
TACCACGTTGCGCGTGGGGGAGCGCATCGCGCTCCACCTCGCCGTGGTGAGCGGCGCGGGGGACACGCTGCGCGCGCCCGTGCGGTGGAGCTCCTCCGACACCGCCGTCGCCCGCGTGGACACCACCGGGCGCGTGGTGGGCATGGCGGCGGGAGATGCGACGATCACGGCGTCCACCGACGCCGGGAGCGTCTCCGCATCGCTCGGCGTGCGCGGGCTCCCCTTCGGGCCGTTCCACCTCCCCGCCTCGCTGTTCGGCCAGTCGCTCCCCACCGGATTCACCGGCGTGCTGCGTGCTCCCACGCCGGACAGCGTGCTCGCGATGCTCGATTCGGCGCGGAGCCGCCACCTGCGCATCGTCCTTCGCCTGGTGCGCGGGCGGCAGCGCTTCCAGAACGCGGACTCCTCGTTCTCGCTCGCGCTCTGGAAGGTGGAGGTGGACCGATTCCGCGGGATCGACTTCGCGCCGTACGTGCGCGACGGCACCGTGATCGGGCACTCGCTCATGGACGAGCCGGAGGATCCCACCAACTGGGGCGGGCGCGGGATCGCGTACCCGGTGCTCGACTCCGCGGCGGAGTACAGCAAGGAGCTCTGGCCGGAGATGCCGGCGGGCGTGTACTCGCCGCCCAGCCTCATCGAAGGGGGCGCGCCCTACCGGTTCGTGGACTTCGCGTTCGCGCAGTACACGGTGGAGAAGGGGGACATCGACGCCTGGCTCCGGAACGAGGTGTCGCTGGCGCGGCGCATGGGGATCGGGCTACAGCTCAGCCTGAACGTGCTGGTGGGGGGAACGAACGGCGCGGCGATGACGCCGCAGCAGCTCGAGCGCTACGGCGCCACGCTCGCCTCGGAGCCGTACGCGTGCGCGCTCCTCATGTGGAAGTACGACGTGCACGACCCGAGCTACTTCGAGGATCCGGACGTCCTCGCCGCCGCCGACTCGGTGGGGCGCGTGGCGGCGACGAATCCCGGGCGGGGGTGCGGGCGATAGGCGGCGCGCGCGTCGTCCACTCTCGCGCACCCCGGCCTCACCCCCCGCTCACCGCGGGGACGATGACGATGGTGTCGCCATCCCGCACCGGCGCGGCGAGCCCGCCGATGAACCGGACGCTCTCGGTGCCCACGAACACGTTCACGTGCGGGCGAAGCTCCCCCTGCTCGGTGAGCACGCGGTCCACCACGCCGGGACAGCGCTCGCCGAGGGCGGCGAGCGCCTGCGACACCGTGCCGCACGAGTGCTCGAGCACCACCACGCGCTCGCCGGCCACGTACTGCTGGAGCGCCGACGGCAACTCGAATGTGATAGGCATCGTCGGGGCTACGCGACCGCCGCGCCGTCCACGACGGCGGCCTTCACGCAGCAGATCGAGGGGAGCGCATCGGCGAGCGTGCTCCAGCGGTCGCCGTCCGTCGCCGACGCGAACAGCTTGCCGCTGCGCGTGCCCACGTAGATCCCCGCCGGGTCGTGCGCGTCGGCGGTGAGCGCATCGCGCAGCACCGTCTCGTACGACTGGCGCTGCGGCAGCCCCGTGCCGAGCCCCTCCCACGACGCGCCCGCGTCGCGCGTGCGGTAGACGCGCATCTTCGCGTCGGGGACGCAGCGGAAGGCGTCGGAGGTGAGGGGCACGATGTACACCGTGTCCGGGTCGCGCGGGTGCATCTGCATCGCGAAGCCGAAGTCGGAGGGGACGCCGTTGGCGATGTCGGTCCACGAGTCCCCCCAGTCGTCGCTGCGGTAGAGCCCCCAGTGGTTCTGGAGGAAGAGCCGCTCGGGGCGCGCGGGGTGGTGCACCACCTTGTGCACGCACTGCCCGAACTCCGGGTACTTGTCGGGGAGGAACTCGGCGCGCACCCCCTGGTTCCGCGGCGTCCAGCAGCGGCCGCCGTCGTCGGTGCGGTAGACGCCGGCGGTGGAGATCGCGACCAG
>CAMLEQ010000445.1 GCA_946479015.1 uncultured Gemmatimonadota bacterium
GAGCCCACCACGGCCCGCGTCACGCCCGTCCACGGAGCCCACCACGGCCGCCGCCCCGCCGGCACGAGGAGCCTCGCGGCAATGGCGCGACGGCGGGCGATCAGGGCCTACACGATCCCCTTCGCGACCGCGTAGCGCACGAGGGCCGCGTTCGTGCGCAACCCCAGCGCGCGCTTGATGCGCGCACGGTGGAACTCCACCGCCTTCGTCGTCACGCCGAGCGCCCGCGCGATCTCTGCCGTCGTCTGCCCCTGCGCCACCAGGCGCAGCACCTCCAGCTGGCGCGGCGTCAGCGGCATGCCATCCGCCGGCGACGCCGCCTCCGGGTCGCCGGACACGTGCGACGTGACGTACACGCGCCCGGCCAGCACCTCCGTCACGGCGAAGCGCACCTCGGCGGCATCCATGCCCACCACCAGGCCACGCGCCCCGGCGCTCATCGCCTCGTCCGCGTACACGGGGTCGGGGCGCGACGCGATGACGAGCACCTTCACATCCGGCTGCGTGCGCGCCAGGTCGCGCGTCACCGCGAGGCCGTTGAGCCCGGGGAGGGAGATGCGAAGGAGCACCAGATCGGGGGAGAGCGTCTGGACGGCACCCGACACCTTCCGCCCGTCCTCCACCACGCCCACCACGCGCATGTCGGGCTCGAGGACGGCGCGCACGACCTCGCGCACCACGCGCTGGTCATCGGCCAGGAGAATCCGCGGCGTGCGCGCTGTCATGCGCGCCGACCGGCCGCGAGGGCGGGAAGAAAGTACCGATCTGCCCACGCGCTCCACTGGCGCGGATGCGGGGCGGACGCGCTGGCTGACGCGAGGGTGGACGTACGGCAATGCTGCGATGCGATGATCGCGATCACGAAGTCTCGGGGCGAAGTGCACTGGGGTGACGCCGCGGCACCGCATCGTGCGATGCGCCGTTAGGCGTAAAAAACACGAACAGGGCCGGTCCCTATCATATGCGGACCGCCCGACACCCCGTAAACAAATAGATATGCCCGATCGGGCGTAAAGGAAAGGCGCGAAGCCTGACTAGGGTTTTCCCCAGTGGTACTAGGGTCTGTACCAGCTTGCGCTCGCCCGACCGGGATGCGTTCTTGCGCCCTGCTCCGTCGCGGACGCCAGGCGCCGACACCGCTTCCAGGATGGCACCCGTTCACTCCGCCGCATCTACCCAGGTTCCTTCGAGCGGCGCGCCTCCCTCGGGAGCTCCTCTCGTCGAGTTCGAGCGCGCGCTCGAATTCCTGAGCATCACGCAGCGCCGCATCCTCCGCTGCCTCCTCACCGGCGCATCGCTCCCGCTCATCGCCGGGATCTTCGCCGTGGATCCCCGCGACATCGAGGAGTGGCTCGTGGAAGGTGGCGCGCTGCACCGAGCGATCACCGCGCTGCATCGCGCGCTCCCCTCCCCGCTCGGCGCACGACTGCGCGTGGGCATCACGAACGAGCTGCGCGCGCTCGACGGCTCGCCCCACGAGCCGGCGGCGCGCGCCACGCTGGCGATCGTTCGCGCGGTCGGCCGCCTCGACGCGGAGCTGCGGCTCCTCGACCACTCCCCGCTGCGCCGCGACGGCTGGAGCGTGGGCGCGCCCTGACGCGCGCTCGCGCCCCGGTCCCTCAGCGCTTCAGCGGGAGGTTCACCACGCGCGTCCCCTGTGCCTGCGGCGAGTACACGAGCAGGCTGGCGACCCCGGTGCGCGACTGGAGCGCCTGCTGCAGGTCGCTCACGTTTCGCACCGGATGCTGCGTCCCCCCGCCGAGCGTGGCGGTGATGATGTCCCGGGGGAAGAGCTGTCCCGCGGCCGGTCCCGAGGGGTCCACCGCCACCACCGCCAGCCCGCTCATCCCGGTGGGGAGCCCGAGCTGCTGCGCCACGTCCGGCGTCACCGGCGTCACCTGCACGCCGAGGCGCCCGGACGCCGAGTTGTCGTTCCCCTGCCCGTTCGCGCGCGCCACCTGCTGCTCCGTCGGCGCCTCGCCGAGCGTGAGCTTCACCGTGCGACGCTGACCGAAGCGCATCACGTCGACCGTCACCGACTGCCCCGGTTGGAAGCCGAGGAGCATCCGCTGCAGCTCCGACACGCGGTCCACCGGCTTGCCATTGACCGCGAGAATCACGTCGCCGGGCTGGAGCCCCGCGCGCTTGGCGGGGCTGTCCGGTCCGGAGAAGCCGCCCACGAGCGCGCCGCGGATCTCCTTCAACCCCGCTGCCTGCGCGTCCGCGGGTCCGACATCCTGGATGGACACGCCGAGGATCGCGCGCCGCACGTGACCGTACTTGCGGAACTCGTCCATCACGATGCGCGCGATGCTGATCGGGATCGCGAAGCCGTACCCGGCATACACGCCGGTGGGGCTGGCGATCGCGCTGTTGATGCCGATCACGCGCCCGCTCATGTCGAGCAGCGGCCCGCCGGAATTGCCCGGATTGATCACGGCGTCGGTCTGGAGAAAGTCGGCCACGGCGTAGTCGCTGCCGAACAGCGCGCGCAGGCTCCCGCCGCGCTCCTTGGCGCTGATGATCCCCGAGGTGACGGTGAAGTCGAGCCCGAGCGGATTGCCGATCGCGAGCACGGGATCTCCCACCTGAATGGTGCTGTCGTCGCCGAGCTGCGCGGTGGGGAGCTTGCTGCCGTCGATCTTGATGAGCGCGACGTCGGTGCCCGGGTCGTGCCCGATGACCTTCGCCGGGAAGATGCGCCGGTCGAGGAGCGCGACGGTGACCTTCTCCGCGTCGGCGACCACGTGGTTGTTCGTGAGGATGTAGCCGTCGGCGCTGACGATGAAGCCGGAGCCGGTGGCGCGCGCCGGGCCGCGCGGTCGCATCTGGGGGGGGATCGCCTCCGGCGGGATCCCCTGCTCCTGCGACTGCATCCGCGCGGCGACCTCGGGGGAGAACTCGGACTCGATGGACACCACGGCGGGCGTGACCTGCTGCGCCACGCGCGCCAGCGTTCCCGGCCGGGCGGTCGGTTGCGCCGCCGGCACCCCCTGAGCGCGCGCCGGCTCCTTGCTGTCCGCGGTGCACGCGCTCACGAACGCCGCCAGCGCCACGAGCACCAGCGTGCGCCGCCGCGTGGTGCGGCGCGACTTCGACTTCGGCATGTTGGCATTCCCTGCGTTCCAGGATCACCCGGCGGTTACGCAAGAGTCGCGCACGGGGCGCGGGCCGGCATCGCATGCCGGACTCGTGGCGCGCTCAGGCGCGCTCGCGCCGTGGCGATTGACCGGCCGTCGCGCACGCCTCAAGTTACCGGCGACGCGGCGCGCCGCGGGGGCGCGCCCGCCCCCCTCCCCCCCCCCTCCGACGTGCCGTACCGCAACCACGGCACCCACGAAATCGACGGCGACCGCGGCGCCCGTAACCCGGGGGAGCCGCAGG
>CAMLEQ010000446.1 GCA_946479015.1 uncultured Gemmatimonadota bacterium
GTTTGGTGTTTGCCCCATTTCCTCACCCCCCCCCCCCCGCCCACCTGTTTCTTGGGTCGCGCGGGGGCGCCGTTTCAACCGATCCCCCGCCCCCCCCCGCGGAGGATGCGCTCGGCGGCCTCCACGCGTGGACGGCGCTCGGGAGTGGATGAGGTGCCCATCGCTCAGAGGGCGACGCGCGTGTGCGGGGCGGGGCAGCTCACGCGGCATCCCCTCGCGCCGATCGTCGCCGCGAGCGCGTTCTGGGCATCCGGCTCGCCGTGCACGAGGTACACCTGCTCGAGGCGCGGCGAGGCGGCGCGGACGGCGTCCAGCCAATCGAGCAGCTCCGAACGGTCGGCGTGCGCACTGTAGCCATCCAGCACCTCCACGTGAGCACGCAACGGGATCTCCTCACCGAAGACCTTGATCGTGTCGCGCCGTTCCACGATCCGACGGCCGAGCGTGTGCTCGGCCTGGTAACCCACGATCAGGATCGTGTTCCGGGGATCGCCGGCGCCGTGCGCCAGATGATGGAGGATGCGCCCCGACTCCGCCATGCCCGAGGCGGCGATGATGATCATCGGTCCGGACATCCGGTTCAGCGCCTTCGACGCCTCGACGTCCCGCGTGTAGCGCACGAGGGGGAATTGGAACAGCTCCTCCACCGTTCGCACCATGTCCTCGCTCTCGTCGAGGATCTCGGGGTGCATCTGGAACACCGCGGTGACATCGGTCGCGAGCGGGCTGTCGATGAAGATCGGAATGGGCGGGATCGCCTTCGCCCGGACCAGGGCGTGGAGATCGTAGACGAGCTCCTGCGTGCGCCCCACCGCGAACGCGGGGATCAGGATGCGCCCTCCCCGACGCGCGGTCTCCCCGATGACCCGCGCGAGCGCCTGGCGCGATGCGGCAATGGGCCCGTGCTCGCGGTCGCCGTAGGTAGACTCCATCACCAGGATCTCCGCCCCGCCCGGGGGCTCGGGATCGCGAATGATGGGCAGCCCCTTGCGGCCGATGTCCCCCGAGAAGACGAGGCGGCGCGTCTCCCCCGCGTCGGTGCAATCGAGGATCACCGACGCGGAGCCGAGTATGTGCCCGGCATCCACGAACGTGGCGCGGACGCCCGGGACCACGTCGAACGTCTTCCGGTAGGGGACGCCGACCATGAGCTCGGAGACACGCGCGGCATCGCGCATCGTGTACAGCGGTGGGACCGCCGTGCGCTGCCGCCGCTCGAGGAACTCGGCATCCTGCTCCTGGATGTGGGCCGAGTCGGCGAGCATGACCGCGCAGAGGTCGCGCGTGGCGGCGGTGGCCCAGATCGTCTTGGAGAAGCCGCGAGCCGCCAGGAGAGGGAGGCGGCCGGAGTGATCGATGTGGGCGTGGGAGAGGACCACCGCGTCCAGGGCATCCACGGGGAGAGGGAGGGCGAGATTCTTCTCGTGCGCCTCCATGCGTCGCCCCTGGAAGAGGCCGCAGTCGAGGGCGACCGTGTGATTGCCCACGCGGAGGAGGTGACAGGAGCCGGTCACCTCGCGCGCCGCACCGACGAAGGTCAGCTCCACGCGTGCCGTCTCACGCCGGAGGGCCGGATGGGCCGGGGACCGCGCGCGGCGGCACCGACCGCATGGTCATCAGGCACCCATCCGCTGATCGCCGCCCGGCATGCGCTGGAAGACGATCGTCAGCCGCGCGCCATCCTGCGTCATGTGCGCCGGCTCCCAGCCACCGCGGCTCCGCTCGTTCAGCAGATCGGTGAGGGCATCCTCGTCCTCCTGCGTGCGCCGCGTCAGCCGCAGCACCACCGCTTGGTATTCTTTCATGCGCGCGAAGATACTAGCTTCCCGGCCATGCACACCACCCCCGAGCTCCCCAACCTGTTCGTCACGCGCCATCCGCTCGTCGAGCACAAGATGGCCATCCTTCGCGACCGCTCCACGCCGACGAAGCTGTTCAAGGAGCTGGTCGAGGAGATCGCCATGCTCATGGCCTACGAGGCCACGAGCGACCTTCCGCTGGAGCCGGTGGTGCTGGACACGCCGCTCGAACGGACGAAGGGCGCGAAGGTGAGCGGAAAGAAGCTCACGCTCGTCCCAGTGCTGCGCGCTGGCCTGGGCATGGTGGAAGGCGTACTCCGGCTCGTGCCCTCCGCGCGGGTCGGGCACATCGGCCTCTACCGTGATCACGACACGCTCGAGCCGGTGGACTACTACTTCAAGGTGCCGGGCGACGTGGCCGGACGGCACTTCTTCGTGCTCGATCCCATGCTGGCCACGGGAGGCAGTGCGGTCGCGGCGGTGTCATCGCTGAAGCGCGCGGGCGCCACTCGCATCCGCTTTCTGTGCATCGTCGCCGCCCCCGCCGGCGTGCAGCGGATGCTCTCCGTGCACCCCGACGTGTCCATCTACGCCGCGGCGCTCGACCGCGAGCTCAACGCCCAGGGCTACATCCTGCCGGGGCTCGGTGACGCGGGTGATCGCATGTTCGGCACGCGGTGATCCCGCGGACCGCTCCAAGACCGGCAGCCGGGGTACTCCGGTGCGGCCGCCGGCCTCCGCGTCCGCCGTCGCCGATCAGCCGAACCACTCGCGCGGGCAATCCCGCTGCTGACACGCCGCGTCGATCACCCACTGCTGCGTCTGCGGGTTGGTGACCTCCTCTTCCACCCGGTCGAACCATTCCGCGGCGCGCGCCACATCACCGACGCGGCGCCAGAGCTCCCCGACGAGATAGGTCAGCACCGCCCGTTCGTCGCGATCCACACCGTCGAACGACGCCAGCGCCCGTTCGAACATCCAGGCCGCCTGGCGTCTGAAATATCGCTCGGCCTCGATGTCCCCCTCGTCCACGCAGCACCAGGCCGCCCGCAATTGCAGATCGGCGACCCGGCGGGGCTCCGCACCCTGCCACATCGCGACTTTCGCCGCGAACTCGTATTTCTCGGATCCGGGGATGAGACCGTCGGCGAGTTTCGGCGCCAGTTCATCCCAGACATGTTCCTTGAGCATGGGGCTGACGTCGGCCTCGTCGCCGAAGTCGCGCTCGCTCCCTGCGTAGCCGCAGCGCGAGCAGACGTGGATGAAATAGGGGAGGGGCTGCGCACCCGCCGCACGCTCGTGAAAGTCGGTCCGTTTCCCACCGAAGGAATTCGTGGAGAGAACGGCCTGCGAGGTGAAGCGATTGAAGCAGATCGGGCACGTCAAATCAATTTGCTTTAGCGTGGTCATTCCTGGTCTCCTGCACCCTCCGTGCTGAAGCGTTTAGGAAAGTTGCGTGCCAGTCCGACGGTTCCCCTTGTTGTACCTCTCAGGCGCCAGTATCTTGCCCCGTCCGGCTGTCCGGCTGAGAGAGACTCGGCGCTCGCCCACCCGCGCTCTGGTCCTGATGCTGATC
>CAMLEQ010000447.1 GCA_946479015.1 uncultured Gemmatimonadota bacterium
GGCCACGGCGACACGATGGTGCCGCTCATCTCCTATACGACCGTGAGCGGGATCCCGGTGACGCAGCTCATCGACCGGCAGCGGCTCGACGCGATCGTGGAGCGCACCCGCACCGGCGGCGCCGAGATCGTGAAGTTCCTCAAGACCGGCTCCGCCTACTACGCCCCGTCCTCGGCGGCGGTGCAGATGTGCGAGGCGATCGTGCTCGACCAGAAGCGGATCCTGCCGTGCGCGGCGTGGCTGAAGGGCGAGTACGGGATGTCCGACCTCTTCCTCGGCGTGCCGTGCAAGCTCGGCCGGAAGGGGCTCGAGAAGATCCTCGAAGTGGAGCTGACGGACGCGGAGCGCGCGGAGCTCGCCAAGAGCGCGGACGCGGTTCGCGGTCCGATGAAGAACATCACGTTCTAGTCGCACGCCGGGCACGACGCGCCGGTCGCGGCGCGGAGCACGCGCGGCGCCCGCGCGCGACTCCCCGCGGCCGGACGCGAGCGGGCCCCAGGATCCTCACTCTCGCGTTTGGGGGACAGACACCCTTGGCCAGTCAGACGGCGGTGCCCGCCCGGAGCGGCGCGGCGTTGGGCCGGATCGGCATGTTCTGGCGGTCCACGATCGGCAAGAAGGTCGTGATGGCCGTCACGGGACTGATCATGGTCGGGTTCGTGATCGTGCACATGATCGGGAACCTGCAGGTCTTCGTGGGGCCGGCGAAGATCAATGCCTACTCGCACTTCCTGCACCACACGATCGGCGAGCTGCTCTGGGTCGCTCGCATCGTGCTGCTCGTGTCGGTGGTGCTGCACATCGTGGGCGCGTACCAGCTCACGAAGCTCGATCGCGCGGCCCGCCCGGTCGGCTACGCGCGCAAGGAAGCGCAGGCGGCCACGCCGGCCTCCCGCACCATGCGCTGGGGCGGCGTCGCGCTCCTGCTCTTCATCGTGTTCCACATCCTCCACCTCACCACCGGCACCATCCAGCCCGTGCCCTACACCGAGGGGGACGTCTACGCGAACCTCGTGGGCGGCTTCCAGATCTGGTGGGTCACCCTGATCTACGTGCTCGCGATGATCGCGCTCGGGCTGCACATCTTCCACGGCGGCTGGAGCTCGGTCCGCACGCTGGGGCTCAGCCAGCCCAAGCCGGATCCGCTCAAGCGTCCGCTCGCGCAGCTCATCGCCGTGATCCTGTGGATCGGGTTCACGTGCGTGCCGGTGGCGATCTTCTTCGGCTTCGGACGGGGGCGCTGAGCATGAAGCTGAACTCGAGGATTCCGGACGGCCCGATCGAGCAGAAGTGGGAGAAGCACCAGTTCGACATGAAGCTGGTGAATCCCGCCAACAAGCGGAAGTTCACGGTGCTGGTGGTGGGCTCCGGGCTCGCCGGCGCCTCCGCGGCGGCGTCGCTCGCGGAGCTGGGCTACGACGTGAAGTGCTTCTGCTTCCAGGACTCGCCGCGCCGCGCGCACAGCATCGCCGCGCAGGGGGGGATCAACGCCGCCAAGAACTACCAGAACGACGGCGACTCCGTGTGGCGCCTCTTCTACGACACGGTGAAGGGGGGCGACTATCGCTCGCGTGAAGGCAACGTGTACCGCCTCGCGCAGCTGAGCGTGAACATCATCGACCAGTGCGTGGCGCAGGGGGTGCCGTTCGCGCGCGAGTACGGCGGGCTGCTGGCCAACCGCTCCTTCGGCGGCGCGCAGGTCTCGCGCACCTTCTACGCGCGCGGACAGACCGGGCAGCAGCTCCTGCTCGGCGCCTACCAGGCGCTCGAGCGGCAGGTGGGGCTCGGCCGGTTGCGCATGTACCCGCGCACGGAGATGCTCGACCTCGTGCTGATCGACGGTCGCGCGCGCGGCATCGTGACGCGCGATCTCGTCACCGGGGCGGTCACCTCGCACGCCGGCGATGCCGTGATCCTCGCCACCGGCGGGTACGGCAACGTCTTCTATCTCTCCACCAACGCCAAGGGGTCCAACTGCACCGCGATCTGGCGCGCGTACAAGCGCGGCGCGGCGTTCGCGAACCCCTGCTACACGCAGATCCACCCCACCTGCATCCCGCAGAGCGGCGAGCACCAGTCCAAGCTCACGCTGATGAGCGAGTCGCTGCGCAACGATGGACGCGTGTGGGTGCCGAAGCAGCAGGGGGACCGGCGGCCGCCGGACCAGATTCCGGAGGGGGAGCGCGACTACTACCTGGAGCGCATGTACCCGAGCTTCGGCAATCTCTCGCCGCGCGACATCGCATCGCGCGCGGCGAAGCGCGTCTGCGACGAGGGGCGCGGCGTCGGGCCGGGCGGCCTTGGCGTGTACCTCGACTTCGCCGACGCGATCCGCCGCCTCGGCGAGGACGTGATCCGCGAGCGGTACGGAAACCTGTTCGAGATGTACGAGCGCATCACGAACGAGAATCCGTACAAGGTGCCGATGCGCATCTACCCGGCGGTGCACTACACGATGGGCGGTCTCTGGGTGGACTACAATCTCATGAGCACCATCCCGGGGCTGCACGTGGGCGGGGAGGCGAACTTCTCCGACCACGGCGCCAATCGCCTCGGAGCGAGCGCGCTCATGCAGGGGCTCGCGGATGGCTACTTCGTGCTCCCGTACACCATCGGCGACTACCTGGGCGCGAACAAGCTCGCGCCGGTGGACGTGTCGCACCCGGCGTTCCGCGACGCCGAGCGGCAGGTGGCGGAGCGGACCAAGCGGCTCCTCTCGATCGATGGCAAGCGCACCGTGGACTCGTTCCACCGCGAGCTGGGCAAGATGATGTGGGACCACTGCGGGATGGCGCGGAACGAGGCGGGGCTCAAGTTCGCGCTCCAGCGCATCCCGGAGATCCGCGAGGAGTTCTGGCGCAACGTGAACGTGCCGGGGAGCGACACGGAGCTGAACCAGGCCCTGGAGAAGGCCGGACGCGTGGCCGACTTCCTCGAGCTCGCGGAGCTGATCTGCACCGACGCGCTGCACCGCCGGGAATCGTGCGGCGGCCACTTCCGCGAGGAGAGCCAGACCGCCGAAGGCGAGGCGCTGCGCGACGACGAGCACTTCGCGTACGTCGCGGCCTGGGAGTACACGGGGGAGGGGAGCGCGCCGGTCCTGAACAAGGAGCCGCTCGACTTCGAGAACGTCCACCTTGCGCAGCGGAGCTACAAGTAATGAACCTGACCCTTCACGTCTGGCGTCAGGCGGGCCCCGCCAAGGAGGGCCGCTTCGTGACCTACCAGGCGCGCGACATCAGCGAGGACATGTCGTTCCTCGAGATGATGGACGCGGTGAACGAGATGCTGATCCAGCAGGGGGAGCAGCCGGTCGCGTTCGACCACGACTGCCGCGAGGGGATCTGCGGCTCGTGCAGCATGATGATCAACG
>CAMLEQ010000448.1 GCA_946479015.1 uncultured Gemmatimonadota bacterium
GTGCCGCAGCTCATCCTGCAGCCGCTGGTGGAGAACGCGCTGCGCCACGGGCTCGATCCGGTCACCGGCGCCGGAGACGTGGAGGTGCGCGCGGCGCGGGAGGACGGCGCGCTGCGCTTGGAGGTGCGCGACCACGGCGGCGGACTCCGACGTCCGGTGGACGATGCGTTGCAAGCGGGGATCGGCCTGTCGAACACCGCGGCGCGCCTGGCGCAGCTCTACGGCGACGCGCACCGGCTGGAGCTGCGCGACGCGGACGGCGGAGGGCTGCTCGTGGCGGTGATGATACCGTTCCGCGCGGCCGATGCGCCGGCTGCCGACGCTCCGGGGGCCGATGCCGCGCCGGCGCCGCCACCCTCCTCCATTCCCCTGCCCGCGTCACGGGCATGAGCACACTGCGCGTCGTGCTGGTGGACGACGAGCGCCCCGCGCGAGCGAAGATGCGGCGCCTCCTCGCCGAGCACGAGGGGATCGAGATCGTCGGCGAGGCGGAGCGGGGGACGGAGGCGGTGGCGATGCTCTCGGCGCTGCGCCCCGACCTGGTCTTCCTCGACGTGCAGATGCCGGGGCTCGACGGCTTCGGCGTGGTGGCGGCGCTCGACCCGGCCGCGCTCCCGCACATCGTCTTCGTCACCGCGCACGACGATTTCGCGGTGCGCGCCTTCGAGGTGAACGCGCTCGACTATCTGCTGAAGCCGGTCACCGCCGGGCGACTCGCGGCGGCGGTGGAGCGCGCGCGCCGCGCGATCGCGCGCGCGAAGGAGACGCCGAGCGCGCTCGAGGAGCGGGTGGAGCGCCTGCTCTCCGCGCTCGACCGCGCGCCGAGCCCCGAGCCGGAGCGCGCGGCACCTCGCTCACCGGCGCGGCCGCTCGAGCGGCTGCTGGTGAGCGCGGGGGAGCGCAGCGTGTTCGTGCCGCTCCGGCAGGTGTTGTGGATGGAGGCCGCCCGCAACTACGTGACGCTGCACGTGGGGCGCGAGACGTACACCGTCCGCAGCACGCTCGCCGCGCTCGAGGAGCGGCTCGATCCCGCCACCTGGGTGCGCGTGAACCGGTCGCAGCTCATCAACCTCGACGCGGTGGCGCACCTGGAGCCGTGGTTCCACGGCGAGTACCACGTGGTGCTCCGCGATGGGACCCGCCTCACGTGGAGCCGCCGCTACCTGGACCGTGCGGGGGAGCTGCTGGGGCGCTGAGCGGCGCGGCCGTTCGCCGGCTTTCGTCCCCGCCCGGGGCCCGCTCCGCACTCGATGGTGCCGCTCGTCCCCGGCGCGTTGTGCATCGCGCGGCGCGGCGCGACCATCCCCGCGTGAGACTTTCCACCGGAGATCACAACGTGTACTCGCGAGCCATCGCCGCCGTCGCCCTCCTCATCGCCGCCTCGAGCGCGGCTGCCCAGGCGCCGGCGGCCGCCGCCACCGAATGGCCGGCCTACGGAAACGACGCCGGCGCGTCGCGCTGGTCGCCGCTCCAGCAGATCGACCGCTCCAACGTGTCGCGCCTCGAGGTCGCCTGGACGTACCGCACCGGCGAGCGGATCACCCCGAAGCAGGGGCACACGGCGCCGGGACTCGAAGCCACCCCGATCCTCGTCGACAACACGCTCTATTTCGACACGCCGCTCGGCCGCGTGATCGCGCTCGACCCGGCGCACGGCACGCCGAAGTGGACGTACGATGCGAAGGTCGATGCCGATGCCGGCTACGGCGACTTCACGTCGCGCGGCGTCTCCACCTGGCTCGACCCGAAGGCGCCCGCCGGCGCCCGCTGCCGCCGCCGCATCTACGTGGCGACGATCGACGCGCGGCTGATCGCGCTCGACGCGGCCACGGGGAAGCCGTGCGCCGGCTTCGGCAACGGCGGGACGATCGACCTCCGCGCCGGCATCCGCAACGGCGTCGAGGAGTTCTCCGAGTACGAGGAGACCTCCCCGCCGGCGGTGGTGAACGGGCTGGTGGTGGTCGGCTCCGGCATCGCGGACAACGCGCGCCGCAGGGCGCCGAGCGGCGTGGTGCGCGCGTTCGACGCCCGCACCGGCGCGCTCCGCTGGAGCTGGGATCCGATCCCGCAGGACCCGTCGGATCCCGCGTACGGGACCTGGCGGAACCCGAGAGCGCACGAGACCGGCGCCGCGAACGCGTGGTCGGTGATCACCGCCGACAGCGCGCGCGACCTGGTGTTCATCCCCACGGGGAGCGCGTCCCCCGACTACTTCGGTGGCGAGCGGCTGGGGCAGAACCTGTACGCGAACTCGGTAGTCGCGATCCGCGCGTCCACGGGGAAGGTGGTGTGGCACTTCCAGGTGGTGCACCACGACCTCTGGGATTACGACGTGCCCGCGCCTCCGACGCTCATGACGGTGCACCGCGACGGGCGCGACATCCCGGCGGTGGTGGTGACGACGAAGATCGGGCACGTGTTCATCCTGAACCGCGAGACGGGGACGCCGTTGTTCCCCGTGGAGGAGCGCCCGGTGCCGGCGAGCGACGTGCCGGGTGAGGAGGCGTGGCCCACGCAGCCCTTCCCCACGCTTCCGAAGCCGCTCGCGCCGCAGCACGTGGGTCCGGACGACGTGTTCGGGCTCACGGAGGCCGACCGCAAGTGGTGCCGCGAGCAGCTCGCGTCGCTCCGCTCGGAGGGAGTGTTCACGCCGCCGAGCACGAAGGGGACGCTGGTGATCCCCGGGAACATCGGCGGGTCGAACTGGGGCGGGGTGGCGGTGGACGAGGCGCACGGGTTGATCATCGCGCCGGCGAACAACCTTCCCGCGGTGGTCCGGTTGATCCCGCGCGCGCGCTGGCACCAGGAAGCGATGGCCGGCACGAGCGGGGAGTTCGCGCCGCAGAGCGGGACGGCGTACGGAATGTGGCGCGAGTTCCTGCTCTCGCCGAGCCGCGTGCCGTGCATCAAGCCGCCCTGGGGAACGCTGACGGCGATCGACGCCGCCACGGGGCAGGTTCGCTGGAAGGTGCCGCTCGGCGAGCTGCCGTGGGTGGAGAAGGGGAAGCTCCCCGCGAACGCGGGCGCGCCGAGCCTCGGCGGTGCGATGGTGACCGCGGGCGGGCTGGTGTTCATCGGCGCGACGCTCGACAGCCACTTCCGCGCGTTCGACGTGGAGACGGGGAAGCTGCTCTGGACCGCCGAGCTCCCCGTGGCGGGGAAGGCGACGCCGATGACGTATCGCGCGGCGAACGGCACGCAGTACGTGGTGATCGCGGCGGGGGGGCAGCCGAAGACGGGGTTGCCGTTGGGGGATTATCTCATCGCGTATACGCTCGAGTAGGGGGCGCGGGGCGCGGGGCGGGGGGGGGGGGGTGGGCGGGGGGGGGGGGGTAAGGGGACGGGGCGCCGGGGGGTGACCCGGGGCCCAC
>CAMLEQ010000449.1 GCA_946479015.1 uncultured Gemmatimonadota bacterium
CGTCCAACTGCTCGATGCGCGCGACGAGGCGCGAGCGCAGCGCCTCGACGTCGAGCGTCGCGGGGACCGGGACTTCGGCCTCGCTCCGGCGCGCGACGAAGGCGGTGTTCACCAGCACGGACTTCGTGAACAGGTCGGTGTTCGGCACCACCACGCGGCGGTGGTCGTAGGTGGTGATCAGCGTCGCGCGGGTCTGGATGTCCTCCACCGTCCCCTCGAAGCCGTTGACGGCGATCTGGTCGCCGATGTCGAACGGGTCGGTGAGGAGGAGCAGGAGGCCGGCGAGGAAGTTCTGGAAGATGTCCTTGAACGCGAAGCCGACGGCGATGCCGCTCACGCCGAGGAGGGAGATCAGCGTACCGGCGGTGAAGCTGGGGAAGACGATCGTGGCCGCCACGAGGATGCTGAACGCGACGATCGTCGCGTGGATGAGCCTCGCGACGGCCAGCTCCAGGTTCCGACGGCCGCGGAAGCGGCCGGTGCCCCGGATCACCGCCCAGCTCAGCCCTCGTCCGGCGACGTAGAACACCGCGAGCACGAGCACCGCCACCACGAGCCGCGGGAGCGCGGCCACGAAGGTGAGCCCCATCTTCTCGATGGTCTTGTAGGCGACGGAGAGGTCGATCTGCATGCGTGTGCGGGTGCCGGTGACGGGCACTGAGACTCCCGGCTCCCGGCCACGCACGCGTCGTGCCGCCCCGGCGGGGGGCGGCACAGGCCGCCGCCATCGTCCCGCCCACGGTCACCGATTCCCGTTCACGTCATGCGATTCATCGACAACCGCGGCATCACCGACGCACAGCTCAATCTCGCGCTCGAGGAGTGGTGCCTCCTCAACCTGGACATCGACGACAGCTACCTGCTCTTCTACGTGAACGCGCCGTCGGTGATCATCGGGAAGCACCAGAACACGGTGGAGGAGATCAACGCCGACTTCATCGAGGAGCGCGGCATCACCGTCGTGCGGAGGATCTCCGGTGGCGGAGCGGTCTACCACGACCTCGGGAACCTGAACTTCAGCTTCATCACGCGCTACGCGCCGTCGCGCTTCAACAATTACGCGGAGTTCAACCGGCCGTTCATCGAGGCGCTCCGCTCGCTCGGCGTGCCGGCGGAGGTGAGCGGACGGAACGACATCGTGGTGGAGGGGCGGAAGGTGTCGGGGAACGCGCAGGTGGTGCGCGGCGAGCGGATGTTCAGCCACGGCACCCTCCTCCTGCACTCCAACCTGGACGACGTGGTGCTCGCGCTGCGCGTGAAGCCGGGGAAGATCGAGTCGAAGGGGATCCAGTCGGTGCGGAGCCGCGTGGCGAACATCAACGAGTTCCTCTCGGCGCCGGTGACGGTGGAGGAGCTGCGCCGCCGTCTGCTCGACCACGTCTTCCCCGGCGGCGTCGCCGAGCGCCCGCTCTCCGACGCCGAGTGGCGCGAGGTGGAGGCACTCGCCGACCGGAAGTACCGCACCTGGGACTGGAACTACGGCGAGTCCCCCGACTTCAACCTCCAGCGCGCGAAGCGCTTCCCGATCGGCGAGATCGACGTCCGCCTCGAGGTGACCGACGGCCACATCCGCGCCGCGCGCCTCTACGGCGACTTCTTCGCCCGCGGGGACATCACGGAGCTGGAGGGCATGCTGGTGGGGGCGCGGTATGCGCGCGAGGACATCGTGGAGGTGCTGGCCTCCGCGCCGCTGGAGAAGTATCTGGCGGAGGTGGGCGTGGAGGAGCTGGCGGAGTTGATCTACTGAGAGGGGCGAGGGGCGCGGGATGCGGGGCGCGGGTGAGATGAGGACTTGCGACGAGGGGCCGGCATTTGCCGGCCCCTCGTCGCGTTCCATGTTACCCGCACCCCGCGCCCCGCGTGCCGCATCCCGCGCTACGCCGCCTTCAGCGCCTCCGTCAACGCCTGCAGACTCTTCTTCGCGTCCCCGAACAGCATCCGCGTCCGGTCCCGATAGAAGAGCGCGTTGTCGATCCCCGCGAAGCCGTGGCCCATGGAGCGCTTGAGGACGATCACGTTGCGCGCCTTGTCCACGTCCAGGATCGGCATCCCGTAGATCGGGCTCGAGGGGTCCTCGCGCGCGGCGGGGTTCACCACATCGTTGGCGCCCACCACCAGCACCACGTCGGTGTGGTCGAAGTCGCCGTTCACCTGCTCCATCTCCACCAGCTCGTCGTACGGGATGTTCGCCTCGGCGAGGAGGACGTTCATGTGCCCCGGCATGCGGCCGGCCACCGGGTGGATGGCGAACTTCACGTTCACGCCGCGCTTCTCCAGCTCCTGCGCCAGCTCGCGCACGGTGTGCTGCGCCTCGGCCACCGCGAGCCCGTAGCCGGGGACGATCACCACGTTGCGCGCGTACGCGAGCGCGATCGCGGCGTCCTCCGCCGTCGTCTGGCGCACGGTGCGCGGTGCTCCGCCGGTGGCGCCGGCGGCCGCTACCCCCTCCGCGCCGAACGCGCCGAACATCACGCTCGCGAGCGAGCGGTTCATCGCCTTTCCCATCAGGATGGTGAGCAGCGACCCCGACGCGCCCACGAGCACGCCGGCCACCACCAGCATCTGGTTGTGCAGCACGAAGCCGGTGAGCGCCGCCGCCATCCCGGTGAGGGAGTTGAGCGTCGAGATCACCACCGGCATGTCCCCTCCGCCGATCGGGAGCACGAGCAGCACGCCGAGCAACAGTGCCAGCCCGAAGATCGTCCACAGCGCGCTCTCGCCGGCGCGCCCCGTCGCCAGCATGGCGCCGAGCACGACGATCGCGATCGCGATGAGCGCGTTGAGCACGCGCTGGAGGGGGAACTGGAACGGCTTGCCGGAGAGGATCTCCTGGAGCTTGCCGAACGCGATGAGACTCCCCGTGAACGAGATGGCGCCGATGGTGGTGCCGGCCACCACGCTCGCCGCCTCGCCGCTCCCGACCGTGGTCTCGGCGGCGAGGCGCAGGTACTCGGCAAGCGACACCAGCGCCGCCGTGGCGCCGCCCATGCCGTTGAACAGCGCCACCATCTGCGGCATCGCCGTCATCTGCACGGTGCGGGCGAAGTAGATCCCGAGCGCGGCGCCGATCGCGATCCCCACGGCGATCTCCCAGAAGGAGAGGATCTGCCGGTCGAGCAGCGTGACGCCGAGGGCGAGCGCCATCCCCACGGCCGCGAGCTGGTTCCCCGACCGCGCCGTGGCCGGGGAGCTGAGCCGCTTGAGGCCGAAGATGAAGAGGACGGAGGCGACGATGTAGGCGACGGCGATGATGCTTTCGCGAGGACCGAGCATCACGCGCGATCCTCCGGCTTCTTCTTGAACATCTCGAGCATCCGGTCGGTGACCACGAAGCCGCCGAACACGTTCGCGGCGCCGAGCACCACGGCGA
>CAMLEQ010000450.1 GCA_946479015.1 uncultured Gemmatimonadota bacterium
CCGGCCGCCTCGACTGCGGCACGGAGGGGGTGCAGGACACGGTGAGCAAGGAGCGCCTGCGCGGCCTCCGGATCTTCGACATCAGCGACATCCAGCATCCGCGGAACGTCGGCAACGTGCAGACGTGCCGCGGCTCGCACACGCACACCGTGCTCGTGGATCCCGCGGACACGGAGAACGTGTACGTGTACATCTCCGGCTCGTCGCGCGTGCGGTCGCCGAACGAGCTCGCCGGGTGCTCCGGCGCGAGCCCGGACGAGGATCCGAACACGGCGCTCTTCCGCATCGAGGTGATCAAGGTCCCGCTCGCGCACCCGGAGCAGGCGGCGATCGTGAGCTCGCCGCGCATCTTCCACGACCTCGTGGCGCCGCCGAAGCACGGCGAGGCCCCGCAGGACGTGGCCGCGGCGAAGCAGGCCGCCGCGGAGGCGCGCGCGAAGGGCGAGTTCACCGCCACGATCCTCGGTCTGGAGCGCGTGCTCCCGTCGCGGTTCGTCGACCCGATGCTCGATAGCGTGGTCGCCGCGCGTGGCGGCACCGGCGCGCCCACGGCCGCGGACAGCGCCGCGCTTCGCGCCGCGCTCCCCGGCATCGTCGCCAAGATGTTCGGCGAGGCGCCCACCCCCGGCGGCGGCCCGCGCCCCGGTCCCACCCAGTGCCACGACATCACCGTGTACCCGGCGATCGGGCTCGCGGGCGGCGCCTGCGAGGGGTACGGGCTCCTGCTCGACATCCACGACCCCACGCACCCCGAGCGCCTCTACGCCGCGTCCGACTCGAACTTCTCCTACTGGCACTCGGCGACGTTCAACAACGACGGCACCAAGGTGCTCTTCTCCGACGAGTGGGGGGGCGGCGGCCAGCCGAAGTGCCGCGCCACCGACCGCCGCGAGTGGGGGGCGGACGCGATCTTCAAGGTCGTGAACGGCCAGCTCCAGTTCCAGAGCTACTACAAGCTCCCCGCGCCGCAGACGGCGGAGGAGAACTGCGTGGCGCACAACGGATCGCTGATCCCGATCCCCGGGCGCGACGTGATGGTGCAGGCGTGGTACCAGGGCGGGATCTCGGTGTTCGACTGGACCGATGCGCAGCACCCGAAGGAGATCGCCTTCTTCGACCGCGGGCCGATCGACTCCACCCGCCTCGTGGGCGGCGGGTCGTGGTCCGCGTACTGGTACAACGGCGTGATCGTCAGCTCGGAGATCGCCCGCGGCCTCGACATCTTCGAGCTCGTGCCGAGCGCGTTCCTCACGAAGAACGAGATCGACGCGGCGAAGACGGTGCACCTCGACTACTTCAACACGCAGGGGCAGCCGAAGTACGTGTGGCCGGCGAGCTTCGCGCTGGCGCGCGCGTACGTGGACCAGCTCGAGCGGTCGAAGGGGCTCGGCGCGGACCGGATCGCGTCGGTGCGGGAGACGCTCGACAAGGCGGAGCAGGCGTCCGGCGACTCGCGCAGCGGCGCGCTGACGCAGCTCGCGTCGCAGCTCGATGGTGAGGCGGCCGGCTCCAGTGACGCCGCCAAGGTTCAGATGCTGGCGAGCGCGGTGAAGGATCTGGCCGCGGCCTCGCGCTGATCGCGGAGGGATGAAGGCAGTCCTGTCCGTCGTGGCGCTGTGCACCATCGCGTGCGCGGCGCCGCGGCGGAACCCTCCGGGCAGTTCCGAAGCGCCCGCGGCTCGTCCGGCCGATCCAGCGCCGGGCGAGTCGCGCCACCCCACCACCTTCACCAATCCGCTCGACCTCGATTACCGCTTCATGCCCACCGCGCCGAGCCGGCGCGAGGCGGCGGATCCGCTGATCACGCTGTACCACGGCGACTACTACCTGTTCGCCTCGAAGAGCGGCGGCTACTGGTACTCGCCCGACATGCGCGACTGGACGCTCGTGGTCCCGAAGGGAATTCCCCTGGAGGACTACGCGCCGGCCGTGGTGGTGATCGGCGACCGGATGTACTACACCGCGCACAAGAGCAAGGCGGTGTGGACCACCGACGATCCGAAGGCCGGCATCTGGCGCAAGGTCGCCGACATCCCGAGCTACGCGGATCCCGACCTGTTCCTCGACGATGACGGGCGGCTGTACCTGTACAACGGCTCCGCGCTGAACGGGGCGATCTCCGTGGTGGAGCTCGACCCGCGCGACTTCCGGGTGATCGCCGGCCCGGACACGGTCATGCGCGCGGATTACGTGGACCACGGATTCGAGCGCTCCGGCGAGGACAATCTGGGCGCCACGCTGAACGGCAAGTTCCGCCTCGGCCCCTACATCGAAGGGTCGTGGATGACGAAGCACGACGGCACCTACTACCTCCAGTACTCGGCGCCGGGCACGATCTGGAAGTCGTACGCCGACGGCGTGTACACGTCGCGCTTCCCCACGCACGGGTTCACCTACCAGCCGTACAGTCCCTTCTCGTACAAGCCGGGAGGGTTCATCGGCAGCGCCGGGCACGCGGGGACCTTCCGCGACGAGGCGGGGCGCTACTGGCGCGTGGTCACGATGGACATCTCCGTGGCCCACAAGTTCGAGCGCCGGCTCGGGATCTTCCCCGCCGGCTTCGACGCCGACGGCGTGATGCGCACCGACACGTACCTCGGCGACTACCCGCAGTACTTCCCGGGGGTCGTGCAACACCCGCTCGACTCGAACCGCACGGGGTGGATGCTGCTCTCCGGGGGGAAGCGGGCCACCGCCTCCTCATCGCTCGACGGGCACGCCCCCTCCCTCGCCTTCGACGAGGACATCCGCACGCAGTGGAGCGCGCGGACCGGAAACGCGGGGGAGTGGCTGAAGGTGGACCTGGGCGCGCCGTGCCGCATCGAGGCGATCCAGGTGAACCTCGGCGAGCAGGACACGCACGCCTTCGACCGCGCGTCGGCGACGCCCGGACGCTGGGTGCTCGAGCGGTCGGACGACGGCGAGCACTGGACGATGCTCGTCGACCGGAGCCGCACCGACCGCGACGCGCCGCACGCCTACGTGCAGCTCGCCGCCCCCGTGACGGCGCGCTGGCTGCGGATCACGAACGTGCGCGCCCCCGCCGGCGGAAAGTTCGCGCTGCGCGGGCTGCGCGTCTTCGGCCACAGCCCGGTGGCGCCTCCCGAGCCCGTGCGCTCGTTCACCGTGCAGCGCCATGCGGACGACCGCGACGTCACACTCTCGTGGAGCCGCTCGGCACGCGCGACCGGCTACATCGTCCGCTTCGGCATCGCCCCCGACAAGCTGTATTCCAACTACCAGGTGGGCGACGACACGACGCTCACGATGAACAGCCTGAACCACGGGGTCGGATACTGGTTCACCGTGGATGCGCTGGGAGACGGCGGCGTGACGAAGGGCACGGTCGTCAAGCAGCACTGACC
>CAMLEQ010000451.1 GCA_946479015.1 uncultured Gemmatimonadota bacterium
GTCACCGTCTGAACAGCCTGCGCACTGTCCACGCGCTGCTCCTCCTCCCGCTCCTGTGCCTCACCCGCTCCCGAGAACGCGAAAAGCGCCGACAACACGAATGACCCCGCATGCCACGCGCGCGAGCCGGTGCGGGCGCTCCTCGATACCGAATAGCTCCTGATCATGACACTCCAGATTGTACGGCTCGTCTCTTCTTGCTTCCATCGCGGAAGGCGACCGGCCCCGCTCACCCCGCCCCGGGCTTCCGCGCGTCATCCACCTTCGATGCCTCTTCGAGCAACCCGAGCTTGAGCGCCAGGCGGACATAGTCGGCGCGGTGCCGGAGACCGAGCTTCTCGTTGATGCGCTGCTTGTACGTGTCCACCGTCTTCGGGCTGATGAACAGCTTCTCGCCGATCTCCGGCGCGGTGTAGCCGGCGGCGATGAGGCGCAGCACGTCGCGCTCGCGTTCCGTGAGGCGCTCGTAGCGGGCGCGGTCGTCGGCGTGCTCGTCCTTCTTCTTCAGCCCCTTGGCGAGCACGCGCGCCGCGTTGGGGCGCACGAACAGCTCACCGCGCGCCACCGTGCGCACGGCGTCCACCAGCTCGCGGTCGGCGGCGCTCTTCACCAGGTAGCCGGAGGCGCCAGCCTCGAGCAGCGGGACGAGATAGTCCTCCTCGGCGTGCATCGTGAGCACGAGCACGCGGGGGGAGCCCTCCATGGCGGCGAGCGCCTTGGTCGCGGCGATGCCGTCCATCTCCGCCATCGACAGGTCCATCACCACCACATCGGGGTGCAGCCGCTGCACGAGGGCGATCGCATCCTTTCCGTTCGAAGCCTCGCCGACCACCTCGATGTCGCGCGCGGAGCCGAGCACCGCCTTGAGCCCAGCGCGGACGATCGCATGATCATCGGCGAGCACGACGCGAATGAGATCCGAGCTCATAGTTGCCTCCGTGGCACGAAGGGTACCGACGCGACCACCCGCGTGCCGTCTCCGGGTGCGCTCGTCACATCGAGGTGTCCGTTCACCAACGCCACGCGCTCCTGCATCGAGAAGAGCCCCATGCCCGGGCGGCGTGCCTCCGCCTCCTCCACGTCGAAGCCGCGGCCGTCGTCGGCCACTTCCAGCGTCGCCGTCTCCGCGCCCACCCGCAGCAGCACCACCACCGACGATGCCGCCGCGTGCCGCACGACGTTGCCCAGCGCCTCCTGCGCCACGCGGTAGAGCACCGACGCCACCGCCGGCGGGAGGAGCGACGCGTCGCCCAGCGTGTCCACGGTCACGGTGATGTCCGCGGACTCGCGCGTGTGGCGCGCCAGCCACTCGAGCGCCGCGGCGAGCCCGAGGTCGTCGAGCACCCGGGGGTGCACCGTGTGCGACAGCGTGCGGACCTCCTCCAGCACCGTCTCCGCCATCGCCTTGATCTCGGCGAGGCGCACGGCGAGCGCCGGATCCCGGCTGTCGCGCACCGCGGCGCTGAGCTGCAGCATGAGCGCGGCCAGCGTCTGGGCGGTGGAGTCGTGCAGCTCGCGCGCGATGCGCGCGCGCTCCTCATCCTGCGCGCCGATCACCTGCGACGCCAGCCGCCGCATGCGCGCGCGGTCGGTCACGAGCCCGTCGAGCAGGACGTTGATCGTCCCCCCCACCCGCGCCATGTCGCGGTCGGCGATGATCGAGTGCGGCACGCGCGCGTCGAGATCGCCGCGCCACACGCGCCCGGCCGTCTCCTCGAGCTGCAGGAGCGGCCGGAACGCGATGAACACGAGCGCCAGGTTCACCAGCAGGCTGACCATCAGCGCCACGATCATGATCACGGCCATGAGGCGCCCCGGGCCGCGCAGGTCGTGCACGCCGAGGGCGATCGCGCTGGCGATGAGCACGATCAGGACGTTCGCGCCGATGATCTTCACCATGAGCGGCACGCCGAGCAGCGCGCGCAGCCACCGGGGCAGATGCGCGGCCTCGGCGCGTTCGTGCGCCGGTGCACGCTCGAGGCGCGAGCGCAGGCTTACCTGGGTCGAGGCCGCCATGGTGCGAATCACGCTCCCTACTTCTCGACGATCAGCGCCGTCACCATGCCGAACATGCCGTGCTGCGACTCGGCGTGCGGCAGGATGTGGCAGTGGAACGCCCACACGCCGGGGTTGTTGCACTTGACGAGCACATCCCACCGCTCGCCCGGGGCGACGTTCAATGTATCACACTTCCAGGGCGCGGGCTGCGTCCACCCGTCCTTGGCGATCACGGTCATGTGCATCCCGTGCAGGTGCATGGGATGGATCATCATCCCCTCGTTCATGAAGCGCAGCCGGAGCGTCTGGCCGAGCCTGGCCTTGACCGGCTCGGTGGCCGGGAAGCTCTTGCCGTTGAAGGTGTAGCCGTGCGCCCCATCGTTGAGGATCAGCACGTAGTCCACGTCCGCCCGCGGCTCGGCGTGCGGCTGCTTCGGCTCCACGATGAACGCGCCGAGCAGTCCGAGCCCCACCTGCTGGGCCGAGTTGTGGTGCGAGTGGTACATGTGCGACCCCGCGTTCGGCACCGTGAACTCGTACGTGTAGCTCTCCCCCGGCTTCACGGGCGGCTGCGTCATGAACGTGACGCCGTCCTGGTCGTTCGGCAGCTCGAGGCCGTGAAAGTGGATCGAGGTGGACTGGTCGAGCTCGTTCTTCAGGTTGATGCGGACGCGGTCCCCCTCGCGCACGCGGATCTGCGGACCGGGGACCATCCCGTTGTAGGTCCAGGCCTCCACCATGCGTCCCGGCTCGACCTCCCACTGCACCTTCTTCGTGGTGAGATCGAAGATCTTCACCCCCTTCTCGATGCGGGGCGCGATGGGCTGGTTCCCCTTCCCCGCGGTCTTCGCGGGAAAGGCCTTCATGCTGGCCTCGTGCATCCGGTCCATCTCGTCCGCCTGCTGGCGGGGAGACGGCGGGGGCGGTGGTGGTGCGGCGGCTTCGCGCGCTTCCTCGTGGGCTTCCCCGTGCTTCTCCCGCTCCTGGCCTCCCGCGGTGGGCGCACAGGCGCCGAGCGCGGAGACGGCGACGGGAGCGATGATGGCGCTCAGCGCGGTCCGACGAAGAAAGGCGCGTCGGCTCGCCAGCTTGTCATTCGGCGGAGTGAGAGCCTCCGCTGGAGCACTCGTGGCGGACATGAATGTTCGGCTGTCGGTTGTTGATGATTGGAACATCGACAGCGGAAACGTAGAGCGGGCGGGAGGGGGGGGCTGTCGGGGTAAGGGAGAACATTACAGGGGATTTGCTGGGCGGATTGTAGGGGATAGTCTGACGGTAGGGAGTGGGAGATGGTCGCTGGACCACCATGGAACGCGTGTGGCGTGTAGAAGGCGGTCGTAGGCGAGAGGAGATGGGTAGAGCGCG
>CAMLEQ010000452.1 GCA_946479015.1 uncultured Gemmatimonadota bacterium
GTGATATGGAACGCGACACGGGGCCGGCATTCGCCGGCCCCGTGTCGCGATCACCATCCCACCCGCACCCGCATCCCGCGCCTACGGCGTCGGCGTCCTGTCCGTCAACCGCTTCTTGATCCGCTCCAGCTCCGCCGTCGTCTTGTCGAGCTGCTCCTTCAGCGTCTTGATCTGCTTCTGCAGCTCCTCTTCGCGAGCCGCCGCCTTCTGCTCGGCCGCGGCGCGTGCCTCGTCCGAGTCGCCGGCGGTGACCTGGCGCGTCTGGCCGAGGGAGTCCATCGCCGAGGCGAGGCGGCGGAGCACGAGCGCCTCGGCGCGGTGCGGCGTGCTGGTCGTGTCCGCGAGATACGAGTCGAGCTGCTCGGCCGCGGCGCGTGCGCTCCCGCCCCGGTTCTCGGGATCCAGCTTGAACACCGCGCGCCAGTACACCGCCTCGCGCGCTTCCTCCGTCCCCTGATAGCGCTGCTGGTAGTCGTAGAGCGCGCGGTCGGCGTCGTCGTAGTGGCCGGAGTGCGCCGCGGCTTTCGCGGCGGCGAGGGCGCTCAGCCAGTCGCGCGCGACGAGCGGCATCGAGCGGCGCACGCCGGTGGCGCTCGCGCAGGCAGCGAGGACGAACGCCAGCGCGAGCGCGGGAACGAACCGAAGCTTCACGCCGGAACCCCCACGCTCGGAGTGCGAGGACGCCCGCGCACCCGCGCGCCGGCGCGGGCGGGGAGGGTGATGTGGAACGTCGTCCCGACGCCCAGCGTGCTTTCCACCGCGATCTCTCCTCCGTGGGCCACCACGATCTGCTTGGCGATCGCGAGGCCGAGCCCCGTGCCGCCGTGCGCCGCCGACCCCTGGTTGTCCGCCTGATAGAACTTCTCGAAGATGCGAGCGATCTGCTGCGGCGGGATGCCCGCCCCCGTGTCGCGAATCGCCAGGTGCACGTGGTCGTCCGTTGACTCCACCAGCAGCTCCACCGCGCCACCGCGCTCGGTGAACTTGAACGCGTTCGAGAGGAGATTGCCGAGCACCTCGCTCATCCGATCCGGATCCCACACCACCTCCTCCGGGAGGGCGCCCAGCCGCTCGATGCGGAACGACACGTCGCGCTGCATCGAGAGCACGCGGAAGGTCTCCTCCAGTTCCGTGAGGAAGCTCTCGAGGCGCGTCGCGCGGAGGTCCAGCTTGCCGCCACCCGCCTCGAGGCGGCTGATGTCGAGGAGCTGGTGCACGAGCCGCGAGAGCGCCCGCGTCTGCGTGTCGATCGTGCGGAGCGTCTCTCGGAGCTTCGGGGAGATCGTCCCGTACACGCCTTCGTCGATGAGCTGCAGGTAGCCCAGGATCACGTTGATCGGCGTCTTGAGCTCGTGCGAGGCGATGGAGATGAACTCGGCCTTGAGCCGGTCGAGCTGCGCGAGCTGCTGCGCCATCGATTGGAAGCTCTGTGCCAGGCGTCCGAACTCGTCGCGCCGCTGCGGCGCGATGCGGAGCCGGTAGCCGAAGTTGCCGTCCGCCACCGCGGCCATCCCCTGTTCGAGATCGCGCACCGGGCGCGAGATGCTGCGCCAGAGGACGACGGCGATGATCAGGGCGAGGGTGGCGGCCACCGCGAGGCCGATCCCCGCCGCGCTCCGCGCCGCGCTGATCTCCTCGTTCGCGGCGATCACGCGCTCGCTGGTGCGGGCGCGCAGGTCGTGCTCCGCCATGGTGAGCGCGCGCTCCGTCCGCGTGATCGTGGACAGATAGTGGTGCTCGGAGATCGAGTCGGCGCGCGCGGTGTCCCCGGCGATCGCCGCGGCGAACTCCTGCGGGACGTACCCCGCGAGGTCGCGCGTGGCGGCGCCGATGGTGGTGGAGGCGTCGCCCATCCCCAGCAGGCGCAGCGAGTCCGACCAGATCGCGAGCGCCGTCACCTGCGAGTCCACCGCCGCGCGCGCCTCGTCGTTGTGCACGAAGAGGATCGAGAGATCGAGACGCCGCAGCTCGTCGGTGGACGAGCGCATCTTGTTGAGCAGGAGCGAAGCCGCGAACTCGTGGCGCTGGAGCGCCGTGGTGGTCTCGTGCAGTCGCTGCAGCGACTGGAGCGCCAGCCCGAGCGGGACGAGGAGGACGATGGCGATCCCGAACAGTCCCAGCGCGAGCTTGGAGCGGATCGTGACGCGTGTGATCACGGCTCCCTCCGGTGCGGCCACCCACACCTCCGGCCGGTGCGTGATGGGGCGCACGCCCGCGCGGTCCGCGGGTGGGTGTGGCCTCGGGAGAGGCGGGGGCGAGGAAGGGGGTCGAAGCGAGGCACCGTGTAGTCGCACGAGTCACGTCGGCCATCGCCGGGCGTGGCCGCGTGACGGTCGATCGGGTTCGGGTCTGCCCTGCGTGTGCGAGGACGTGACGTGGTGTCCGAGCGCACCACGCCTGAGCTGTTGCAACGAGTACGCCGCGCCGCCGACGAGGCGGCTTGCGGGCGATTCCGGATGGTAGCAGCGGGCCGAGGCACGCCGCCAGTGTAATTCACTGTACACGGGCCGAGGCGCCGACGCCAGCGGGGGACGCACTCCGGCGCGCACCGGCGGCGTTGACAGTGTCGAGCATGCCGGATAGCTTGCCGAACCCCAGCCGTAACCTTCGTGAAATCAATGACATTGAACACCCCACGCATCGCCGAGCTGAATGCGCACGCCGGAGCCACCGTCACCGTGCGCGGATGGGTGACCCACCTCCGGTCGAAGGGGAAGGTGGCTTTCGTGGTGCTGCGCGACGGCACCGGCATCGTGCAGGCGGTGCTCGTGAAGAGCGCCCTCCCCGAGAACGTGTGGGACCGGTTCGGGGAGCTCACCCAGGAGACCTCGGTCGCCGTGACCGGCGAGGTCCGTGCCGACGAGCGCGCGCCTGGCGGCTACGAGCTGGCGGTGACCGACCTCCGGATCATCGGCACGAGCCCGCTCGACTATCCGATCCAGCCGAAGGAGCATGGGATCGACTTCCTGCTCGACAACCGGCACTTCTGGCTCCGGTCGAACCGCCAGCGCGCGATCGCGCGCGTGCGCAACGAGGTGGAGCAGGCGATCCACGACTTCTTCTACGAGCGCGGCTACCTGCGCGTGGACACGCCGATCCTCACCGCGGCGATCGGTGAGCGGTCGGGGCTGTTCGACACCGACTACTTCGACGAGGGGAAGGCCTACCTCGCGCAGACGGGACAGCTCTACGGTGAGGCCGCGGCCGCCGCGTTCGGAAAGATCTACACCTTCGGCCCCACCTTCCGCGCCGAGAAATCGAAGACGCGCCGCCATCTCACCGAGTTCTGGATGATCGAGCCGGAGGTGGCGTGGAACGACTCGAACGACAACATGCGGCTGCAGGAGGA
>CAMLEQ010000453.1 GCA_946479015.1 uncultured Gemmatimonadota bacterium
GCTCGCGCCGATCGCCGATCGGCGCGGCGAGCGGCTGGCGCGCGCGGCGCTCTGGCTCGCGCTCGTCGCGCTCCTCGCGTGGCGCATCGCCCGCGCGCTCCGGGGGGCGGCGTGAGCGCGCGCGACCGCGGCGATGTCGCGCTCTCGATGCGCGTGCGGCGCGTGGAGATCGGCGGAGTGACGGCGCTGCGCGACGTGTCGCTCGAGGTGCGGCGCGGGGAGATCGTGGGGATCGCCGGACACGTCGGAGCGGGGAAGACCACGCTGGCGCTCACGGCGGCGGGGCTGCTCGGACGCGCGGTGCCCGGGCGCGTGGATGGGGAGGTGCGCCACCCGCTCGGTGGATCGCCCCCGGCGTCGTTCGTGTTCGCGAACCCATGGACGCAGCTCACGGAGCTCGGCGGCACGGTGGAAGAGGAGGTGGCGGTGGGTCCCGAGAATCAGGGGCTCGCCTCCCACGTGATCCGCGCGCGCGTGGACGCGGCGCTCGCCGCCGCCGATGCCGCACGCCTCGCCCTCAGGGCGCCGCGCACGCTCTCCGGCGGAGAGCTGCAGCGGGTGGCGCTCGCGTCGGCGCTCGCGCTCGATGCACCGCTCATGGTGCTGGACGAGCCCACCGCCCAGCTCGATCCGGAATCCGCGCGCGATCTCGCCGCCTCGCTGCGCGCGCTCGCGACGCGCGGCGCCGCCGTGCTGCTGGTGGAGCAGAACCTGGAGCTCCTCGCCACGCTCGCGTCGCGCGTCGTCGTGCTCGCGGATGGCGCGCCGCTGGCGGAGGGCGCGCCGCGCGCGTTGCTCGAGCGATGGCCCCCGCTCGATCCCCGACTCGGCGCCACCGCCACGGTGGAAGCGCGCGAGCACCCCGCCGCGCCGGCGGCGCGCCAGGCCCATGATCCACTGCTCGAGATCGACGGGCTCGATGCCGGCTACGGCGCGCACGAGGTGCTCCACCAGCTCTCGCTGCGCATCCCACGCGGCACCGCTTGCGCATGGATCGGCCGCAACGGGGCGGGGAAGAGCACGCTCGCGCGCGCCGTGATGGGCCTCGTCCCGGCGCGGCGCGGCACCATCCGCGTGGCGGGGACGCTGCTCGACGGGCTTCCGGTGGAGCGCCGCGCCCGGCACGTGGGGCTGGTGTTCCAGGATCCCGGGCGGCAGCTCTTCTCGCGCACCGTGCTCGAGGAGGCGGCGTTCGGTCCGCGCGCACTCGGGGCGCGCCGCGCCCACGCCGAGGAGGCGGCGCGGGAGGCGCTGGCGGTGGTCGGGCTCTCGATGCTCGAGCGCAGTCACCCCGGCGATCTCGCGCCGCAGCTCCAGCGGCGGCTGTCCATCGCCGCCGCGCTGGCCTCCCGCCCCGCGCTGCTCATGCTCGACGAGCCCACCGCGGGGCAGGATGCGGAGGGGAAGATGTGGATCGCGCGGGCGCTCGGCGTGCAGCGCGCGCGGGGGGCGGCCGCCGTGATCACTCACGATCTCGCCTTCGCGCGCCGCACCTGCGAGCGCGTTGTTACGATCGCCCATGGCCGGGTGTCGAATGATGGAGCAGGGGCGCTGGCGGGATATCTCAAAATGCCCTAATTTCGAGGCGTCAGGCACCAGCCTGTCTAGAAATTCGACAGTCTCCGGCCAATGGATCACGCACACACATTCGCGCGGCACTTCGCACGCCTCGTCTGGCTCCTGCTCAACGAGGGCGACGCCTTCGAGGCGCAGATCGCGACGCTGCGGTCGGTCGTCGATGCCTCGCGGAATGGGACGGTGACGCTCGGGGCGCGCGACTGGCGGCTGATCGTCGACGGCCAGCCGCTCCCCGAGCAGTTTCCGGAGGCGCAGGATCTCACGGCGCAGCTCATCGGCCATTCGGTGGTCGAGCTCACGGTGGACCGGAGTGCATCTCCGGCCGAGTTGCTGCTCGCGGCGCGGATCCTCGCGACAGAGCCGGTGCCCGGCGATGGCGGGCGCGCCGTGCACGCCCGGCTGCAGGCGCTCGACGCGCGCTCGATCCGCGCCCGGTTGGAGCTTCCGCGCGACGCGAAGGGGACGGCGGCGCCGCCACCACTCGCGGGGATGGTGAGCGATTCCGCGCTCTTCGCTCCCGCGCCCGAGGGGCGCGACGCGGACGGCCGCGCCGTCGTGAAGCCGATCCGCACCGTCAGCGCGGAGTCGGCGGCATCATCGCGCGGTGCACCGCGTGCCGATGGCATCCTGCGCCAGCAGGACTCGGAGCTGATGTTCCAGGCGTTCTCCACCACCACGACGCCCAAGGGCTCGATGGTGAAGCTGTTCGAGCAGCTCGACGCGGCTTCCGCCCCGGCGGCGGCCGCGCGACAGCTCGAGGCGCTCGTGAAGCTCGCCGCCGATTCGGCGGGGAGGGAGCACTTCGACATCGTCGCCGATGTCTTTCACGGGCTCGTGCGCCGGGAGAGCGAGGCGGCCGACCGCACGATCCGGCGACAGTTCGGGATGGCGATCCGCCGGTTGTGCAGTCCGGCGCTGCTCAAGTGCGTGGTCGAGCTGCTCCCGCGCCGCCGCGAGAATCACGAGCAGTACATGGCGATCATCTCGCGGGCCGAGGATGTGGGCGCGGAGGCGCTGGTGGATGCGCTCGTGGCCGCGCCGTCCATCGCCGATCGCCGCGTCTACTACGACGCGCTCCTCACGCTGCGCACGGGCGTGCGCACGCTCATCTACATGCTCGGCGATCACCGCTGGTACGTGGTGCGCAACGCCGCCGACCTGCTCGGCGAGCTGCGGGTGACGGACGCGGAAGCGGAGCTGACGCAGCTGCTGGAGCACCGCGATGACCGCGTGCGCGCCGCCGCCTCCGGCGCGCTCGCGAAGCTCGGCGCCCCCGCCACCGATCCCCCCGCGCTGGAGCACGCGGGGAGCGTGAGCTCTCTCATCCGCGCGCTCGATCGCGAGGAGGATGCGCGGGTGCAGATGGCGATGCTCTCCGCCCTCGGCCAGATGGGGACGCCGGAGGCGGTGGACAAGCTGGCCGAGATCGCGCGCACCGATAAAGGGCTGCTCGCGCGGAAGCGGCCGACGCCGCTCCGCGTCGCCGCCGTGCACGCGCTCGGCGAGGTGAAGTCCCCCCGGGCGCTCGCCGCGCTTCAGGCGCTGCTGCGGGACAAGGAGAAGACGGTGCGCGGCGCGGCGTCGTGGGTGATCATGGGGAGGAAGAGCTGAGGGTTCTAGGACCTAGTCGCTAGACCACCGTGAAACGCGTGTGGCGTGTGGGGAACTGACGGGAAGAGGAGGGAGGTAGAGCGCGTGTAGGGCGGGATGTAGAGAGAGCTCACCTATGGCCGAGCCT
>CAMLEQ010000454.1 GCA_946479015.1 uncultured Gemmatimonadota bacterium
CGATCGAGGACCCGCGGCTCAAGGCGCTCGCCGCGCGCGCGCTCGACGCGGCGCGTGCCGCCGGGGCGAGCTACGCTGACGTGCGCCTCACGCACACGCGAGATCGCATGTTCTTCGCGCTGTTCACCCAGGACGAGGAGAGCATGGAGGTGGGCGTGCGTGCGCTCATCGATGGCTACTGGGGATTCGCCAGTGGGCCAGTATGGGCGCCGGACGAGCTGGCGCGGCTGGGGCGCGCGGCGGTGCACCAGGCGAAGGTGAACGCGCTGGGGAAGCCGCGCACGGTGGAGCTGGCACCGGCGCCGGTGGTGGCGAACGGGCACTGGGACATGCCGGTCGCGATCGACCCGTTCGAGATCTCTCCCTTCGAGGCGCAGGACTTCCTCGCGACCCTGGCCTCGTACAGCAGTCGCCTCCCGAACGTGCGCGAAGTGTTTGGGGCCTCCGCGTCCGCCACGGAGCAGGCGAAGGCGTTCGCGTCCACCGAGGGGAGCTACTGCACCCAGCGATGCTGGCAGATGTCGGGCAGTTTCAGTCTCGTACTGGGGCTGGAGAAGCCGGAAAGGAAGGGGGCGTTCGCGCTGGACTGCCTGACGCCGGCGGGGATGGGGTGGGAGCTGTTCGCCGCGGATCGCATTCCGCGCGTACGCGAGCACTCGCTCTACGAGGAGATCCGCCGCGGCATCGAGGAGACGAAGGCGGACATGCTGCTCCCCGTGAAGCCGCTGGACGTGGGGCGCTACGACACGGTGTTCGATGCGTGGAGCATGGCGAGCCTGGTGGACGGGACGCTCGGTCGCGCCACGGAGCTGGACCGCGCGCTCGGCTACGAAGCAAACGCCGGCGGGACGAGCTACCTGAGCGATCCCTTCGACATGGTGGGCAGCTACCAGGCGGGCGGCCCCGCCGTCACGCTCACCGCCGAGCGCTCGGAGCCGGGAGCCGCGGCCACCGTGAGGTGGGACGACGAGGGCGTGGAGCCCGATGCCTTCACGCTGGTGAAGGACGGGGTACTCACCGACTTCCAGACCACGCGCGAGAGCGCGGGGTGGATGAAGGACAGCTACGCGAAGCTGGGGCGGCCGGTGCGCTCGCACGGGTGCGCCGGGGCGCCGAGCGCGATCGACGCGCCGCTCCAACAGGTGCCGAACCTCACGCTCGCGCCGGGGAAGGAGGCGCACGACTTCGATGCGCTCGTGAGCGGCATCACCACCGGAATGGCGGTCAAGGGAGCGGGAATTGACATGGACTTTCAGCACTCGAGTGGGCTCGGTATGGGCCAGATCTTCGAGGTGAAGAACGGCAAGCGCGTGGCCAAGATCGCCTCGGCCGGTTTCCTGTTCCGCGCCACGGAGTTGTGGAAGGCGCTCCACACCGTGGGCGGGGACGCAAACCTCCGGCGCTATGGGCTGCGCACGGCGAAGGGGGAGCCGGCGGAGACCTGCTATCACAGCGTGACGGCGGCGCCGGCGGTGGTGAAGGAGCTCACCATGATCGATCCGCTGAGGAAGGCATGAGCCGCCGCATGGGTGGACCAGCACGGCTGGTGGACAGCGCGGACAGCGAGCGCATTCTCTCCAAGGCGGAGTGCGACGCGCTCGTGCGGCGGGTCATCGGCTTCGCCAGGGGCGGAGGCGAGACGCGGGTGCGGCTGCTGAGCTGGTGGAACGGGGAGCTGCGCTGGGCACGGAACCGGGTGAGCCTCGCGAGCGATCGCCGGGACCTACGCATGCTGGTGTGGCGTACCGTGGGTGTGGGACGTGGGAACGTGAGCACGAACCAGCTCGACGACGTGTCGCTCGAGGCGGCGGTGCGCGCGGCCGAGCGCGCCGCCATGCTCGCGCCGCAGATCCAGTACCCGACGCCTTCGGGAATGCCGCCGATCCCGCACGCGGAGCGGCCCACGACGGCGATCTGGAGCGACGCCACGTACGCGGCGACCCCCGAGACGCGGGGGGAGGTGGCGCGCGGGCTCATCGCGCCGGCGGAGGCGAAGGGGATGCTCTCGGCCGGGTACCTCGAGATGCGCGCCGGCTCGCTCGTCGATGTCAGCTCCGAGCGCCTCGACGACCCCTACGCCCCGTGGGATGTCCCGTACGTGCAGTGGACGCAGGCGCAGTGCTCGATGACCGTGCGCGACCAGCAGGGAGCGGGCTCCGGGTGGGCGGGGCTCTCCGGTTCCGACTGGGGGAAGATCGACGCGCCGGCGCTCGCCGCGCGGGCGCTGGAGAAGTGTCTCGCCTCGCGGAACCCCGTTGCGCTCGAGCCGGGGCGCTACACGGTGATCCTCGAGCCGCAGGCCGTCGCCGACATCGTAGACATGCTCGTTGGGCGGCGTGACGACACCGAGAACGGGCTGGGACCCTGGGCGCTGGCGTTCGATGATGCCCTCGGGATCTGGCGCACGAAGCTCGGGCTCAAGGTGATCGACGAGCGGATCACGATCAGCCACGATCCCGCCGATCCCGAGCTGGGCATTCTGCCCCAGCCGTGGATGCAGCCCGTGACGTGGATCGACAAGGGGGTGCTCACGAACATGTGGTACGAACGCGAATACGCGCTCCAAATGCTGAACGAGAACGCGGCGCTACGCGGGATGACGGGCTATCGGATGAGCGGAGGGACGACGTCCGTCGAGGAGATGATCGCCACCACGCAGCGCGGCTTGCTGGTCACGCGCTTCTCCGACATCCACGGGTTGGACCCGAAGAGCCAGCTCTCGACGGGGCTCACGCGCGACGGGCTGTGGCTCATCGAGCACGGGAAGATCACCAAGGCGGTGAAGAACTTCCGCTTCACGGAGTCGCCGTTGTTCGTGCTGAACAGCATCGAGCAGCTCGGCGTCCCGGTGCCGGTGTTCCGCCCGGTGACGAACCCGTACGAGCAGCAAGTACCGCTCACGCCGGCGATCGTGCCACCGCTCAAGGCGCGCGACTTCAGCTTCACCTCCACGATCGATGCGATCTGACATGAGCCACACGACTACACGGGCGCGCCCCGCGCGCCGGTCGCTCGCCGTGGTGCTGGTGGGGAGCGCGCTCGCGCTTGCGCTCGCGACCGCGCCGGCCACCGCGCAGACGCGCTTCGCATGGCCGGACACCACGGTGGACGTCTCCAAGTACCCCACCGTCGACCTGTGCCTGGCCGCTGTCAGCCGGGCGCAACACGGCGTGGAGGTACGCGAGGCGCTCACGGGGCGGCGCGACACGATGCTGCAAGATCCGCGCGAGAACCTGAAGCCATTGCCCGCGCCGGTGACGGACGTCGCCACGCGCTGCGCGGCGCGCTTTCCCGAGG
>CAMLEQ010000455.1 GCA_946479015.1 uncultured Gemmatimonadota bacterium
CGTCAGTTCCCCACACGCCACACGCGTCGTTCGGTGGTCCACCCCCTACACACCACCGCCTCCCACTTACTTTTCCTCCATGCCTTCTACCGTCCCCCCAATCCATACCGACCTCCTCTCTCGCGCCGTGTACGCCGAGGGAGCGGGGATCGCGCGCGCGGTCCCGTCGGCGGTGACGGTGGCGCGTGATGCCGCGGAGGTGGAGGCGCTCGTGCGCTGGGCGGCGGCGCGCGGGGAGCCGCTGATCCCGCGCGGCTCGGGGAGCGGGATGGCCGGGGGCGCGGTGGGCCGCGGGGTGATCCTCGACGTGAGCCGGATCGCGGACGTGGGCCCGGTGGACGCCGAGCACCGGCGCGTGTGGGCTGGCGCCGGCGCGGTGCGCGCGGTGGTGGATGGGATGGCGCGCGCGCACGGGCTGCGCTTCCCGGTGGATCCCTCCAGCGGCGCGTTCTGCACCGTCGGCGGGATGGCGGGCACGAACGCGGCCGGCGCTCACTCGCTTCGTTACGGGCCCATGCGCGCGTGGGTGACCGCGCTCGACTGCGTGTTCGACGACGGGACGCGCGCCGTCGTGCGTCGCGGCGCGCCACCGCCGGAGGTGCCGGCCATCCGCCGCTTCCTCGCCGGAGCACGCGACGCGATTCTCGCCGAGCCCACCCGCGAGCGGCGCCACGTCGGCGTGCGCAAGGACTCGTCCGGATACGCACTCGAGGACTGGGCGCGGAGTGGCGAGCTGGTGGACCTGCTCGTGGGGAGCGAGGGGACGCTCGCGGTGTTCGTGGGAGTCGAGCTGGCGCTCGCGCCGGTGCCCGGCGCCACGAGCAGCCTGCTCGCCGAGTTCCCGACGCTGGAGCAGGCCGTGGATGCGGCGACGCGCGCACGGCTCGCGGGCGCGAGCGCGTGCGAGCTCCTCGACCGTACCTTCCTCGATGTGGCCGCGCAGGGGGCCGCCGCGGGCGTGGGCGCGGACGCGGGGGCGGGAGCGGAGATCGACCGCGACACCGAGTCGGTGCTGCTGGTGGAGGTGGAGGGGGAGGACGCGAGCGCCGCGACGGCGGTGGCGCGCGCCCTCGAGCGGACCTTCCTCGACGCCGGCGCGACGCGCGTGCGCCTCGCGCTCGATCCGGCGTCGGAGCGCTCGCTCTGGGAGCTGCGCCACGCGGCGAGCCCCATCCTCGCGCGGCTCGATCCGGCGCTCAAGTCGATGCAGTTCATCGAGGATGGGGCCGTGCCGCCGGAGCTGCTCCCGCGGTACGTGCGCGGCGTGCGGGAGGCGCTCGCGTCGCGCGGCATCCGCGGGGTGATCTTCGGCCACGCGGGGGACGCGAACGTGCACGTGAACCCGCTCGTGGACGTGCGGCTCCCCGACTGGCGCGAGCGGGTGCGCGGCGTGCTCGACGACGTCACCGCGCTCGTGGCGCGCCTCGGCGGCACGGTGGCGGGGGAGCATGGCGACGGGCGTCTGCGGGCGCCGCTCCTCGAGCGCGTGTGGCCGGAGCGCACGATGCGTCTCTTCCGCCTGGTGAAGGACGCGTTCGATCCGCGAGGGATCCTGAATCCCGGCGTGAAGCTCCCGCTCCCCGGCCAGTCGCCGGCGGAGGAGATCAAGTACGATCCGGCGCTCCCCCCCCTCCCCGCCGCCGCGCGCGCCGCGCTGGATCTCGTGGAGCGCGATCGCGCGTACGCCACGCTCCGCCTCTCGCTCCTCGAGCGCCAGTGACCGAGCGACCATGACCGAGCGGCGCCGACCGCTCGGCGATGGTAGATTCCCCTCGCTCGCGCGCGACGCGGCGCCGACCACGATCACCCCGCGTCCCGTTTCTCCCTCGTCCCCCCGACCGCCAGCCCCCAACCTCCAGCCCCCGACCGTGTACATCTACGAACCCACCGTCACGCTCCTCGCCCGCCCCACGTTCCAGGAGCCGGCGCATCTCGGTGTCCAGTGGATCGGCGACGGCACCGACGGCGAGCGGCTCGCCGAGTTCGCCGGCCGGCTGTGCTACATGAGCCAGCGCAATCCGGCGGGACGCAGCACGCGCGAGTACCTGGAGAACATCAAGCGGCAGGGGCACGGGAGCGTCCTCGAGCACGCGAGCTACTCGCTCCTCCTGGAGGGAGTGAGCCGCTCGCTCACCCACGAGCTCGTGCGGCACCGCGCCGGCTTCGCGTACTCCCAGCTCTCGCAGCGCTACGTGGACGAGTCGGAGGCGAGCTTCGTGGTGCCGCCGGCGATCGCCGGGGACGAGGCGCTCGAGGGCGCGTGGCGGACGCAGATCGAGAGCGCGCAGGCGAGCTACGTCGCCCTGGTGGAGCAGCTCATGGGGCGGTACGCCTGGGTGGCGGACAAGGTCCACCGCCGGAAGATGGCGCGCGAGGCGGCGCGCGGCGTCCTCCCGAACTCGACGGAGACGAAGATCGTGGTGACGGGGAACGCGCGGGCGTGGCGGACGATGCTCGAGCTCCGGTCGAGCGAGGGGGCGGAGCTGGAGATCCGCCGGCTCGCGGTGCTGGTGCTCCGCGTGCTCCAGGCGGAGGCGCCGGCGTTCTTCTCGGACTTCGAGATCTACACCGCCGCCGACCGCCGCGAGGCGGCACGCGTGGGACACCACAAGGTGTGAGCGGCGCCGGACGAGTGTCGCTCGACGGCGGGTCGTGCCGCGAAGAAATTTTCTCCGGCGCGCCCGCCGGAATCATTGCGCGATGTTTCCACCACTCTTATTATGCCGCGAGTTTCGACCTGGCATCGCGTTTGCACGCCTGACCGAGCGAGGGCTCGACGGCGACACGCGAGCGGATGGGCGGGGCGAGGAGACGCGGCCGCGGTGGTGAGTGAGAGCGAACGTCTGCCACGACGAGTGGTTGAGAATGACGCGAATCGGGTTCGCCTACAACCAGAAGCCTGAGCCGCCCGCGATCCGCCTCGAGGACGATGCGCCTCGGGCGGAGGACGAGCCTCCCAGTAGCCGCCGGGACACGCGGTCCCGGTATGCCGAGCCTCCCGCCACTGGGGAGGCGGTCGATGCGTCGCCCCGCGACGGCGAGATCGCGCCGGCGCCCCACGCGCCGGAGGACGATGAGTTCGCCGAATGGGACAGCGCCGAGACGATCGAGGCGGTGGAGCGGGCGCTCGCGTCGTTGGGCGAGGTGATTCGCCTCGAGGCGAACGCCGGATTTCCCGAGCGGCTCCGCGCCACGTGCCCGGACATCGTCTTCAACATGGCCGAGGGGCTGCGCGGCGTGAACCGCGAGGCGCACGTGCCGGCCATGTGCGAGTTCTTCGGCATCCC
>CAMLEQ010000456.1 GCA_946479015.1 uncultured Gemmatimonadota bacterium
GCGTGCGGCTCAACCCGGCTCCTGGTCCTGGATGCCGGCCCACTCGAGTGCTTGCGCTCGCTCACCGAAGGTGCGGTACTCGGTGATCTTGCCGTTGCGGAACACGAAGCCATCGGCAAACCGACCGCCAGTCCACTCGGTGGCGCCTTTCAGGCGAACCCACGCGTGGAGGTGGACGACGACCTTCTCTCCCCTGACCAAGAACTTCTCGGGCTCGCAGCTCCCTTCGGCCCACGTTCCGCGCCCCGTCCTGACATGCGCTTGCACTGCCGCGATGCCACGATAGGTGCCAGCGGTGGGAAACCCCTCGGGCTCGATGCGCACGATCTCTGGGTCGAAGTCCCTGGTGATGGCCTGCATGTCGTTGCGATTGATCGCGGCGAAGAACTGCTTCAGCGCGTCGACTTCGGGGGTCATGCGCCCGTCCTGAGGTGATGGTTGTTGCGCGCCCTACCGCTGGGCTCAGCTGCGAGCGCGCGCTCGGCAGGCCCACAGCGCTCGCGGGCTAGAGTCACGCTCCAGACGCTCCCCCCGAAGCCAACGCGCGCGCCCGTCGGATTCAGCATTTCGTCAGGGCGCAGGCGGCACCGCAGGGTCGACCTGGCCCTGCCGCGGACGCAGAAGAAAGTACAGGCCCGAGAGGACCAGGGCCAGCAGCAGGTAGCCGGTGACCACCCGGACCTCCCACGCGTGGAAGGCGCGCACACCACGTGCGTCGAGGACGCGCACGACGGTGCCCCCTCGCCTCAGGTACGCCTGCGTGCCGGCAAACGCGAGCGTGCCGCCGCCGGTCCAGTAGATGAACCAGAAGAACGTGAGGGTCGCGTAGGCGAAGACGGCGGCCAGAAGGTAGCGCGCCCACGCCGGCCACCGCGCGGTGAATGCGCGCATGTCGCCGATCACGACCTCGCGCCGGTCGGTGCTCTCGGCGATGAAGGCAGCGAAACAGCCACCGGTGACCACGAACAGCGGCATGAACGACGCCAGTGCGATCGGTGTCTGCCCAGCGACGGCAAGCAGGTGAAGCACGGCCACCGCCGCCGCGGTGGCGAAGGCAACGAGGGCGACGAAGCGGCTCATGCGAGTCCTCCCGATCGGGATGGTCGTTGCGCCCGGCTGTTGTGGATCCCGGGCATTGGCCGCGTCGTGGCGTTCACGATCTGGCTCGAGGTGGATGGGATCCAGCGCTTCCCCAGCGCCCGCGACTTCGTCTCGTACTGCCAGCTTATTGACTATCGGGTCACGTCGGAGTGGCGGAACGCGTCCGGCGATGCGTCGGCGCGCTGCCGCGCGAGCTCGCGCGCACCCACACCACCTCACCGATTGCCCCCGCACCCGACGTCGGCGTCGGCACGCGGTACGTGAGCGTGTCGCCGTCGATGGTGAAGTGGCGCACCTGCGTCATCCCCTCCCAGTTCGGAAACGATGCGTGCTCGATGTGGAAGGTGATCGTCCCCGCGCGCGCGTCAAGATCGTAGTGGCCGAAGTGGGCGTTCACGCGGAGCGTCGCCGCGCGGTACTCATCGGCGGTGCCGCGCGCCTTGTCACCGCTCGCGAACGGCGCCGCCTCGGGACGGTAGATCTGGAGCGCGTAACGGCCCGTGTCGTCGAAGTGCAGGCTGCCGACGGGATGCGGCCCATAGAGCGCAATCCGCTCACCATCGGGCATCACGTTGTCCACGGCGACGAGTTGCCAGGTACCGGTGAGGACGTCCGCGGTTGCGGCCGGTCGGACGGGGACGGTGGCCCCGATGGCGGCCGTGGCGAGGGCGGCGAGGGCATGTCCGTAGCGCATCTGTCTCTCCGTTGAGGGTTGCGCGAACGGTAGGCGCGGGCCGATGATTCCATCAGTCATGTCGCACGCATTTCAATCACAACGAATTGTCATGACTCCATGAGTGCGCTCGATGTCGACGCGGTGGCCGCGTTCGTCCTCGTGGCCGACCTGCGCAGCTTCACGCGCGCCGCCGAGGCGCTCGACAGCACGCAGTCGGCGGTCAGCGTGCGCATCCGACGGCTCGAGGAGCGGCTCGGCCGGCGGCTGCTCGACCGCACCCCGCGCCTGGTGCGGCTCTCCGCCGACGGCGCGGCATTCCTCGAGCCCGCCCGCGAGCTCGTGCGCGCGCACGCTCGGGCGCTCGACCCACAGGCTACGGAACCGACGCGCCTCGCGCTCGGGGTCACGCAGCACCTCGCCGGGCCGGCGCTCCCCGCCCTGCTCGCGCAGCTCCGCCGCGATGACCCCGGACTGCAGGTGGAACTGCGCGTGGGCGGGTCGCGCGAGCTGTTGCAGCGCTATGACGACGGGGCGCTCGACGCCGTGCTCGTCGCGCAGCAGGACCGGCGTCGAAAGGGACACGGCGTGCTGCGCGAACCGTTCGGCTGGCTCGCGCTGCCGCAGCTCGAGCTTTCCCCCGGTGCGCCTGTTCCGCTGGCGACACAGGGCGAGACGTGCGGCGTGCGCGCCGCGGCGCTGCGCTCCCTCCGGGCCGCAGGCCGCGCGTGGAACGAGGTGTTCGTCGGCCAGGGCGCGGCGGCGCTCGGTGCGGCCGCGGCGGCGGGCTTCGCCGTCGCGGTGATGTCGCGCCGCTCGGCGCCGCCAGAGTGCGTCGACGTCGGCGCGAAGCTCGGACTGCCGACGCTGCCCGCGCAGCGCATCGTGCTGTACTCCGCCGTCACGGACGCCCGCCTCACGCACGCCATCGGACGGGTCGCGGCGGCGCTGCGCTGATCGCGCCGGAGCGCGGCGCAGCCGCGCCCTCAATAGCCGGATCGACAGCCGCAACGCGTTGTTAGCCCGCGGTTGCAGGATCTCCAGCGTTCAGTCCTGCGCCGCGCCCTCCGGCATGTCGCCGCCGGCGCCATCCTCGTAGTGATAGTGTTCCTGCACGGCGGAGCTGAAGCGACTGACGAAGCCCGGCTCTTCACCGCGCGTGCGCGCGCAACCGGTCACCGCGCCGACGCGGAGCGCCCACTCGAAGGTCCCTTCATCGAGCGGGAAGGCGGTGAGCGTGCCGGTGAGCCGGTTCGTGCGGATCCATCGTTCGGCGCGTTCCCGCGTGGTGAAGGCCCCGCTTGGGAATGCACTCCCGACGCCGGTGAAGATCCAGACGTGCCGTTCAGGAAGCATCATGAAGAATGCTCGAGTGATGCTCGCGAAGTCTCTGGGGTCGTCGCGTGCTAACGACTGGGGCGCGTGCTTCGGGGAAGGCCCGCTGCCGCGTTCGTTCGGCCACCGCCGCACGGCACACCGGTCCCGGTCTCCCGTGTCACGCGGGGCCCCA
>CAMLEQ010000457.1 GCA_946479015.1 uncultured Gemmatimonadota bacterium
TCATGCTCAAGGAGATCTTCGAGCAGCCGGCGACGATCGAGAACACCATGCGCGGGCGCCTGCTCGTGGACGAGGGGACGGCGCGGCTCGGCGGGCTCAATCTCACCAACGAGCAACTCCTCGAGTTCGACAACATCGTGATCACCGCCTGCGGCACGAGCTGGCACTCGGCCCTCATCGGCGAGTTCATGATCGAGGAGCTGGCGCGGATCCCGGTGGAGGTGGAGTACGCGTCGGAGTTCCGCTACCGGAACCCGATCATCACGCCGAAGACGCTGTGCATCGTGATCTCCCAGTCGGGGGAGACGGCGGACACGCTGGCGGCGATGCGCGAGGCGCAACGGCGCGGGGCGCGGGCGCTGGGCGTGGTGAACGTGGTGGGATCGACGATCGCGCGGGAGTCGGACGGCGGGATCTACATCCACGCCGGTCCCGAGATCGGCGTGGCGTCCACCAAGGCGTTCACGAGCCAGGTCACCGCGCTCGCGCTCTTCACGCTGCGACTGGCGCGGCTGCGCGGGCTCGGCGCCGAGGACGGGCGGCGGATCGTGGAGGCGCTCCAGGCGCTGCCGGCGCAGATCCGGAGCGTGCTCGATCGCGCCGAGGAGATCGAGAAGATCGCCGAGGAGTTCCGCGACGCGGCCAACTT
Source organism: uncultured Gemmatimonadota bacterium (assembly GCA_946479015.1). The sequence goes on from CAMLEQ010000457.1 coordinate 650, forward strand.
CCTGTACCTGGGGCGCGGCTACAACTTCCCCGCGGCGCTCGAGGGGGCGCTGAAGCTGAAGGAGATCAGCTACATCCACGCCGAGGGGTATCCCGCGGCGGAGATGAAGCACGGGCCCATCGCGCTCATCGACGAGAACATGCCGGTGGTGTTCATCGCGCCGCACGACTCGGTGTTCGACAAGGTGGTGTCGAACGTCCAGGAGGTGAAGGCGCGGGGCGGGTGCGTGATCGGCCTCACGAGCCGCGACGAGCCATCGCTGGCGGGGAAGCTGGACCACGAGATCCGGATCCCCCAGACGATCGACATGTTCACGCCGATCCTGGCCTCGGTGCCGCTGCAGCTCCTGGCGTACTACATCGCCGTGCAGCGCGGGGCGAACGTGGACCAGCCGCGGAACCTGGCGAAGTCGGTGACGGTGGAGTGACGGGGCGGGCGCGAGCCGCGCCCGGGCGGGAACACGAAGGTCGAACGGACGGGGGGGGGGGGCGCCCCGGGGGGCGGGTGCCGCCCCGGGTTGTCAAACCCTGGGCCCACGGCGGGGGGGGGGCGCCCCGGGGGGCGCCCACCCGCCGTCGTCATCGAGGCCAGTGGTGGACGGGGCGTCGGTGGATCAGGCGGCGTGCGCCGGCGACCCGTCTCCGTCGGGGTCGGTGGCGGCCGCCTCCTGGCCCCCGCGCACGCTCCTCGTGGCCGCCCGCCGCCGCGCGAGCCAGAGGTCGAAGCCCCCCGCGCCCACCAGGCAGCTCACGGCCGGCAGGTAGAGCGCGGAGGGGCCGAGCACCCCCGCGACCACCGCGCCGAGAATCCCTCCGACGAGGAACGCCGCGGCGATCGAGCCGAGGAGCGCGAATCGCCACGGCGGGAACCGGCGGCGCCGCACCCAGTGCCCGACCATCACGCCGATGTCGGTGAGGACGCCGGTGAGGTGGGTGGTGCGGATGACGGTACCGAAGAAGCCGTTCGCCATCCCGTTCTGCAGCCCGCAGGCGAGCGCGGCGAGCGGCAGCGCCGCGCGGCCGTGCCGAACGAGCAGGGCGGCCGCCGCCAGGAGCACCATCCCCTCGAGCGCCAGGACGGCGGAGTAGCGGCGCCCCGGCAGCACCTTCGACGTGCCGGTGATCGCGGCGGCGATGGATGCGCCGATCATGAAGGAGAGCATGATCGCCAGCACCGCCTCGAGATCGCGCGCGTTCCCCATCGCGGTGTCGATGGTGACGCGCGTGGTGTTCCCGGTGAGGTGGGAAACCGGCAACCCCGTCAGCCGGAGCACGACGGCGTTCGAGAAACCGGCGGTGGCGGCGAGGAGCGCCGCGCCCGCGGTGACCCAGCGGCGCTGGAGGAAGAGGAGATGCTGGGCGGCGCGCGGCGCGATCGGCCGGTGCGCGGAGGAGGGCGGCGGCAGGGGTGGCACGACGATTCGAGACCGAAGAGGACGAGCGAGAGACGAGTCAAGCCGTGGAAGGTGACGAGTCCCGGCGCCAGCGGGTCCGCGACTTGCGGCCGATCGGCTGATGCAGGGCGGCGGGGAGAGGCGCGATGGCGAAGGGATGAATCCCAGAAGATGCGGGAGGAGCGATGGCGAACAGGAATCTCGACGGCACGCGGGTGGCGATTCTGGCGACCGATGGCGTGGAGCAGGTGGAGCTCACCGAGCCGAAACGCGCGCTCGACGAAGCCGGGGCGCGGACGCAGGTGGTCTCCCCCAAGCAGGACAAGATAAAGGGGTGGCAGCACGACCACTGGGGGGACGAGATCCCGGTGGATCTTCCGCTGGAGCAGGCGCGCGCCGATGACTTCGACGCGCTGATGCTCCCCGGCGGCGTGATGAACCCCGACCACCTGAGGATGAACCCGAAGGCGGTGCAGTTCGTGAAGGATTTCTTCACGGCGGGCAAGCCGGTGGCCGCGATCTGCCACGGGCCGTGGATGCTGGTGGAGGCCGACGTGGTGAACGGGCGCACGGTGACGTCGTGGCCCTCGCTGCGCACCGACCTGCGCAACGCCGGCGCGGACTGGGTGGACCGAGAGGTGGCCACGGACGAGGGGCTCGTCACCAGCCGAAAGCCCGACGACATCCCGGCCTTCAACCGCAAGATGATCGAGGAGTTCACCGAAGGGCGCCATCAGGCGCAGCGCTCGGCGGCGAGCGAGGCCGAGCGGCAGCAGCCCGAGACGCGGCTGTAGACCGACGCGCACCGGCCACCCTTCCCCGGCGATCGCACGCCGCCGGGGAAGGGTGGCCGGTGCGCGTCGGTCGCTCGCCTACGCCGCCATGATCGAGCGCCCGCGACGCGACGACGCGATCGCGATGCGCAGGCTGTACTCGAAGCGCTCGACCTCGATGCGCAGCCGCGCGATCTTCTCCCGCAGCGGTTGCAGGTTCATGTCGAAGTTGCGCAGCTCCTGACTCGCCCGCGCGCGCTCCGTGGCGGCTGTGCGACTGGGGCGCGAACGCCCCCGCGAGGACTGCTCCCCCAGGTCCGTCTCCACCAGCCGCTCCAGCAGCGCACGTCGCTCGTGGCGCCTGGCGAGGAGCTCGGCCTCGAGGTCCACCAGGCGCGTGCGGAGGTTCGCGAGCTCCTGCACGGCGGTGAGCTGCTTCTGCGCGTTGGTGAGGAAGTCGGGAT
>CAMLEQ010000458.1 GCA_946479015.1 uncultured Gemmatimonadota bacterium
ACGCCGGTGGGGTGTGCCCCGCGATCATTTCCCGATTCCCGAATCCCGAGTCCCACTCCTCCCCCGCCCCGCCTCACCTCAGCGTATACAGATACCCCGCGATGTCCCGCGCATCCCCGGGCGTCACTCCCATCTCGGGCATGGCGGTGAGGTGGTCGACGCCCTGGGGGTCCTCGATCCAGCGCATCATGTTGGAGGGTGTGTTGGGGAGGACGCCGGCGATGAAGGAGCGGGTGGCGATCCCGTCCAGGTTCGGCCCCACGGTGGCGTCGGCGCCCTGGACGCCGGGGATGGTGTGGCAGGCGCCGCACCCGTAGCGGCCGATGGCCTGGCGCCCGCGCGCGGGATCGCCGCCGGTGGCCAGGGCGGCCTCGCGCCACGCGCGATGGCGGCAGGCGGCGAGCGTGACGACAGTGGGGAGCGCGAGCAGCAACGCCGCGCGCCGCCGGAGCTGGTACCAGCAGATGTGGGTCACGTCACCCTCCAGTGAGCCTGGCGAGCGTGAGCTCGGCGCGAGCGGCGCGGGCGTCGGCCTCGCGGATCCATCGGACCATGAGGCAGAGCGCTACAATGACATAACTGGCCGCCGCCGGCACCCACATCACCAGCCCCGCCAACTGCTGATCCGCCAGCGCGGCCGCCGCTCCCACCCCTGCCCCCGCCCCTCCGATTCCTCTCTCCACGTACGCCGCGTACAGCGGGTGCGGCGCGAACGTCAGCAGCGCGCCCAGCACGCTCGTGTGCACCGCCGTCGTGAACAGCGACAGCACCCCCACCCCCGAGCGCCCACGCCCCCCGCGCAACACCGACCACCAGTACAGCACCGCGGCCCCGAGAAAGCTCATGTGCTCGAGCGCGTGCAGCGCCTCGCTCCCGAGCGCCGCGTCGTACGCCGCCGGCACGTGCCACAACCAGATCGCCAGCGCGTGCACCCACCACGCCACCACCGGCGCGCTCGCCACCGCCCACACCCCGCGCCACAACCGCCCCGTCCCCCACCCCGCGACCGACAGCCGCGCCCGCCGCGGAAGCGCCCACACCATCGCCGGCAGCGGACGCGCCAGCACGAGCAGCGGCGCCGCCACCACCATCAACAGCTCGTGCTGCACCATGTGCGCGGAGAAGCGCCGCTCACCCAGCGCGTGCAAGGGCGACAACAGCGCCACCGCCGTCACCAGCCACCCCGCAGCGAACGCCGCCACCCCTCGCCGAGCGACCGCGCGCCCGAGACGCGCGCGCGCTCGCAGACGGTACGCACCCGCCGCATACGCCGCCGCGATCATCACCAGCGATGCCACCGCGCCCGGCTCCCAGCTCCACCCGAGCGGTCCGTCGACATGCGCCGCGGCGTGCAGCATCGGTCACTGGCAGGGGGAGAGCACGAACGCCGGGATCGCCTGCGCCAGGAGCAGCACGAGGAACAGCCCGCTCGTGAGCATTCCCAGCGCCGCCATGAACCGGCTCCGCGGCGACGGCGCGGGGGTCACGTAGTCCGGCCACGGCCCCGCCACCGAGCGCCACGCGCGCCACGCCACGAGCAGCGCGGCCGCGCATACCAGGATCGCGCCGAGCGTCACCAGGTGAAGCGGAAGCCGGTCATCCCGGGCGCAGAGCGGACGCACCATGGCGAAGTTCGCCTCGAGCTGCGCCAGGAACGCCACCGGAGGCGCGAGCAGCGAGAACCATTGCGCCGCCACCGCGCCGCGCGACGTCAGGCGCTCCTCGTCACCGACCGTCGTGCGCTCCGCCATCGCGCTACACCAGGCGTGGGGTGAAATACAGCATCAGGTACAGCGGCACCCAGATGCCGACCACGAAATACCAGAACACGGCGCTCGTGCTCACGTCCACCCGGTGCTTCTCGTCCAGCGGGTATCGGAACGTGTACGCCACGAACACCACGTCCTCCAGCACGCTCGCGAGGATCTCGGCCGTGTGCAGCCCCAGGATCAGCCAGACGATGGAGCCGTAGGCGTTCGTGTCCCAGCGCACGTGGAACGCGTCGAACTCGAACCAGCGCAGCACGAGCGCCGCGAGCCCGAGCACCGTCGCGAGGATCAGCGCGAATCGCACCGCGCCCTTCGAGCCGCCGCGCCGGGCCAGGAGGTCCGCCCACACCATCGGCGCCACGCTCACGAGCATCACCACCAGATTGATCGTCGGGAGCAGGAGGTCTGGATCCGGCGTGCGGAGCGGTGGCCAGGCGCGCGAGTCGAGGCGCAGGTAGAGGTAGGTGGCCATCGCGAGGCCGAACATCGTCCCCTCGATCAGGCAGAGGCCGATCGTCCCCCACCAGATCGGAGCCCGGCTCCCGAAGGCGTGCTCCGGGAGGTCGTGGACGTCGAGCACCGCGCGAATCCTCATGTCCGCTCCCCCGCCGCCAGCTCGCGCCGCTCGCGACCCTTCGGCCAGAACCACCCCGCGAGCGCGATCGTCGCGAGCACCACGCCCAGGGGAGTCCCCCACGGCGAGAAGATCGACGCGATGATCCCGGCCGCCGCCGCGAGCGCGAGCATGAACGGCCAGACGCTCGGCCCCGCCTGGCCGTAGCGATGGTCCGGCTCGGCGTCCATCACGTCGGTGACGAGCACCTCCCGGCAGTCGGTGCGCAGGCCGGTGATCACCGGGAGCTCGTCGCGCGTCTCCCAGAGCGGCGTGCGCCCGTGCACCACCGGGATGTGCGCGAAGCCGTAGCTCGCGGGCGGGGAGCTCGTGGCCCACTCGAGCGTCGGCGCGTCCCACGGGTTCTCCCCCGCCACCGCGCCGTGCCGCCGGCTCCGCCACACGTTCACGAGGAACACCGCCACGCTCGCGATGATGAGCGGCGCGCCGAGGCTCGCCAGCAGATTCAGCCCGCCCCACCCCATCCCCGCCGGATACGTGTACACGCGGCGCGGCATCCCCTCCAGCCCCAGGAGGTGCATGGGGAAGAAGGTAATGTTGAAGCCGATGAAGAAGAGCCAGAAGTTCCACTGCCCGAGCGTCTCGCCGAGCATTCGCCCGGTGAGCTTCGGGTACCAGTAGTAGAAGGCCCCGAAGAGCGGGAACACCGCCCCACCGATCAGCACGTAGTGGAAGTGCGCGACGATGAAGTACGTGTCGTGCACCTGCAGATCGAAGGGGACCGAGGCGATCATCACGCCGGTGAGCCCGCCGATCACGAACAGGATGACGAAGCCGATCACCCACAGCAGCGGCACGCGCAGGCGCGGGCGCCCGCTCCAGAGCGTGGCGATCCAGCAGAAGATCTGCACGCCGCTCGGGATGGCGATCAT
>CAMLEQ010000459.1 GCA_946479015.1 uncultured Gemmatimonadota bacterium
CGCGTCGTGGTCGTGCTCTCGCGCGGGGTGGCCGTCGCCGCGGCGGCGGAGGTCGCGGCGGCCGTCGTGTCCACCCCCGCGCAGCGCTGGTTCAGGTAGTCGATCTGGTTGCGCAGCTCCACTTCCGTGGACGGCGTCGCGCGCGAGGCATCGGCGAGCCGGGCGCACGCCGCGGGGGCCTTCCCCTCCTCGAACAGCGCGCGTCCCATCCAGAACTCCGCCCGCGCGCGCACGGGGCTGTCGGGGTGCTCGGTCACCACGCGCTGCAGGTGGGCGATCGCCTGGTCGTTGTCGCCGCGCGTCATCTCGAGCTGCGCGAGGCGCATGAGCGCGTCGGCGCTGCGCGGCGAGAGGGGATACTCGATGATGAGCGTGCGCAGGTCGCGCTCGGCATCGGCGGCGGTGGCGGCCACCACCGCGCGCCAGTAGAGCGCCTCGGCGTACTGCGGCGAGCCGGCCTGCGCGGCGTCGAGCTGCGCCTGCACGAGCGCCCGCCCGGCGTCCCCCTGCCCCTCCGCCACGAGTCGCTGGGCCCGCAGGAACACGCTGTCCGTCTGGGGGACCTGGCCGGCGGATGACTGGGCGCGCGCGAGCGCGGGGACGACGAGGAGCGCGAGAACGAGGAGACGTCGCATGGATGCCGCGGAAGAGCGTTGAGAGGAGAGGATGGTGCGCCGGACGTCAGGCGGCGGCGCCGCGTCCACGCAGAGCGCGAGCACGAGCGTGGCGAGAAGCTGTTCGTCGGAGGAGACGCGCGTCTCCTTGAGCGCGATGTCGGTCGTCAGCAGCGCATCGAGCGCCGCGTCGAGCGACCGCGCGTTCCACCGGTCCACGTGCTTCGCCCACGCCTTCACCGCCTCCCCCCACGGGCGCCCGGTGTACGCGCCACTCGCGCTCTTGAGGAAGCCGAAGTACTCCCCCTCCAGCCGCGATGCGCTCGTGCCGCGCGAGCGCATCGCCTCCCCCCACGCGAGCGCCAGCATCTGCGTGGTGAGCGCCATGACGACGGATACCGCCGTCGTCTTCGGCTGTTCCAGGATGTGCGGCAGGAGCGAGAGCGCCACCGCCGCATCGCGCCGCGCCACCGCATCGAGGAAGTCGCCGAGCGTCTCCCCGCGCCGCACCCCCACCACCGCCGACACCGCCGCCTCGTCGATCGTGGCGCCGTTCGCGTAGCTCGCGAGCTTGTCCAGCTCCGCGGCCAGCGCGGAGAGGTCGGTGCCCACCGCGTGTTGCAGCAGGTCCGCGCCCTCCGGCGTGATCGTGGCGCCGAGCACCGTGCCGGCGTGGTGCGCGATCCACTTGGGGAGGCGGTTCGGCGCGAGCGGCTCGAAGTTCACGGCGAACGTGCGCTCGAGCACCCCCTTGTCCGGCTTTCCCTTCTCGCCTGACGGGTACACCAGCACCACCACCACGTCCACCGGTCCCTTCGGCGCCCGCTCGAGATGGCGCTCGAGCGCCGCGCGTGCGTCCTTCTTGAGCGCGCCGGCATCGCGCACCACCACCACCCGGCGCTCGGCCATCATGGGCGGGGTCCCGACGAGCGAGCCGAGCGTCTCGCCATCCAGCTCTGCCGCCGAGCGCACGTCCAGGTTGAAGTCGCGCGTGGCCGGATCCACCGCCGCGGCGATGAGCTCCCGCACCGCCTGCTCCTTCAGGAAGTCATCGTCGCCGAACAGCACGTACGCGCGCTCGAAGCTCCCGGAGCGGAGCGCTTTGGAGAGCGTGCGGTCGTCGGCGGCGGCCATGCGTGGAATATAGCGTCCGGCGGGGCTCGGCGTGACGCCGCCGCTGTCGGGACGCGGCGCAGCGGTGTAGAATGAGGGGGCCGTCGCCGGCCGCGTCTCTCCCCCGTCAAGGATCGCTGGTGCCCTCACGCTTCGTCCGTGCCGCGCGTCTCGCCGGCATCGTCCGTCTCGCTCCGCTCGCGCTCATCGCCGCCCTCGCCTGCACGGGTGACGGGGCGCCCGCGGCTCGCTCGACGCCTCCCGCCGGAGCGGCCGCCGCGCCCACGACCGATGCCGGGAGCGTGGCCGGGCTCACGCCCCTCCCCCCCGACACCGCGCTCCGCCAGCTCCGCGACTTCCGGCTCACGCTGGATGGCCTCCAGAAGTGGGCGCACGCGCAGCGGGCGTTGAACGATCTCACGAAGCGGGACAGCACCGTGATCCACGCGCTCACGCAGGGGACGAAGCCGCGGACGATCGACGAGATGATCGCGCGCATCGATGCGGCGCCGGGGATGCACGACACCATGCTCCGGAACGGCATCACGGCGCATGACTACGTGCTCACGATGCTCGCGCTCCAAGAGGGGATGCAGGGATACGCCGCCAAGCGCGCGGGGCAGCTCAAGCAGCCGCTCCCCGGAGCGGTGGGGGCGAACATCGATTTCGTGGAGCGCAACTTCAACGCGGTGCAGACGATCATCGCCTCGGTGAACCCCGCGCCGGCGGCGCCCGCGGGGCCCGCGGGGCACTGAGCGGCGCGGGCGACGGCGTACGCCCGCGGATGCACGAAGCGCCCGGCCGCCGGCCGGGCGCTTCGTGCATCTCGCCGATCGCCGAGCGAGCGCTCAGCGGCTCCAGGCGGGGAACTGCAGCTCCGCGCTCGCGAAATGCACGGGCGCCTGCACTCCCATCATCGCCGCCGGCCACACCGGGAGCCCGGCGGAGGCGGACGCCACGAAGCCGGAGCTCATCAGCGGGGGCGGCGGCGCTGGCGGGTGCATCGCCACCACCGGGGCGAGCGTGAGGTCACGTGCCGGCGCCGCGCTGTTCAGGAGCGCGGCCGCCAGGAAGCCCGCCATCACCACGCCGGTCGCGATCGCCATGAAAGAGCCGACTCCCGGTCCGCGATACATCGCGGCGCGAGCGTCGGCCTGTTTCAACTGTCGTAGTCTGTCGTTCAGGCGATCGAGGAAATCGGCGGACGGTTCGATGGCCGGCAGGTTCCGCAGGACGAGCAGCCCACGCCGCATCGCCGTGTCGTGACGGGCGCAGCGCTCGCACTCGGCGAGGTGCAGCTGCATCGCCACGGCCTCCGCATCGGAGAGCATGCCATCGACGAAGTTGCTGTGCCGGTCCCGGAATTCACGACAGTCCATCGGGTGTCCAACTCCAGTGCGAACGGTTCGGGTAGCAATACCCTCCCTCGGGGGGAGGGTTCCGGCGGGGAACGATGCACAGGGGCGCGGGAAGCGGGAAGTGGGAAGCGGTCGGGACTCGGGATTGGGGAATCGGGACTCGGGACAGGCAGCGGGGG
>CAMLEQ010000460.1 GCA_946479015.1 uncultured Gemmatimonadota bacterium
GCTCGCAGCGTGTAAGCGCGAGCGCCGCCAGAGCCACACCCCCGCGTCACGCCAGGCCACGGAGCCCGCCACGGCCGGCGCCAGTCCACGGAGCCCTGCCACGCCCTCGCGCCCCGCGTCCCGCCAGTCCACGGAGCCCAGCGACTGCACGCGGTAGGGGATCACGCCTCGTCGCGTGTCATTCACAGTGCACACGCAATCGTGCACCGCCACCTGATTCCAGGGCGCGGATCCACTGCTGGTGACCGTGGTGGGACATGAAAGCCTCCGGTCCATCGGAGGCTTTCGTGTGTCCGGACTCCATGCCGCGACCGCGCCCCTCAACGCGAACGTCCAACGGAGCATCATGCCGCTCGTCGCTCGTCGCATGTCCACCCTCGGCACCGAGAACGCGTTCAAGCTCGGCGCCGACATCGCCCGCTGCGTCGCGCGCGGGATGCGCGTCGTCCGCCTCAACCTCGGCGAGCCCGACTTCGACAGCGCGCCGCACATCAACGACGCGGCGATCGATGCCATCCGCGCGGGGAAGACGCACTACTGCGATCCGGCCGGACTGCCGGAGCTCCGCCGCGCCATCGCCGCGCACGTCTGCCGCACGCGCGCCCTCGACGTGGATCCCGACCGCGTGGTCGTGACCCCCGGCGGGAAGCCGTCGATCGGCTACGCGATGCAGACGTACGTCGACCCGGGGGACGAGGTCATCTATCCGAGCCCGGGGTTCCCGATCTACGAGTCGTGGATCACGTACGTGGGCGCGCGCCCGGTGCCGCTGGCGCTGCGCGATGAGGACGACTTCGCGATCACGCCGGGCGCGCTCGCGCAGGCGATCACGCCGCGCACGAAGCTGATCATCCTCAACTCGCCGTCGAATCCCACGGGAGGCGTGCTCTCCCGCAGCGAGCTCGCGGCGCTCGCCGAGGTGATCATCGAGCGCGCGTCGCCGCAGGTGCGCGTGTACTCGGACGAGATCTACGAGCACATCCTGTTCGACGGCGCCGCGCACCACAGCATCGCGGCGGAGCCGGGGATGGCGGAGCGGACGATCATCGCCTCCGGGCACTCGAAGGGATTCGCGATGACGGGGTGGCGCCTCGGGTGGGCGGTGCTCCCCACGCTCGAGGAAGCGGCGCTGTTCAAGCAGCTCAACGTGAATGTGGTGTCGTGCGTGCCGCCGTTCATCCAGGAGGCGGGGCGCGCGGCGCTCGAGGATCCGGCCTCCGGACAGGCGGTGTCGGACATGGTATGCGCGTTCCAGACGCGGCGCGACTGGGTGGTGGATGCGCTGCGCGCGATCCCCGGCGTGCGCTGCCGCAAGCCGCAGGGCGCGTTCTACGTGTTCCCGAACGTGGCGGGTGTGTGCGAGTCGCTCGGGATCACCGACGCGTACCAGGCGCTCCCCGTCGCGGCGCGCGACCGGACGTCCCCGTCCACGCTGCTCCAGCGCTTCCTGCTCGAGCGGCACGGCGTGGCGACGATGGACCGGAGCTCCTTCGGGCGCATCGGCGCATCGGGGGAGCACTTCCTGCGCCTCTCGATCGCGAACAGCATGGACGAGCTGCGTGAAGGGGTGAACCGCATCGCCGCGGCGGCCGCGGACCGCGCGGGGTGCGCGGAGTTCCTGGCGGCGGAGCTGGCCCGATGAGCGGGGGACGCGTGCTGGTGACGCGGCGCATCCCGCAGGGCGGGATCGACCTGCTGCACGGCGCCGAGGTGCGCGTGACGGTGACGCAGGCGTGCGACGAGCTCGAGGTGCCGCGCGAGCAACTGCTCGATGGAGTACGCGAGGCGGACGTGCTCCTGTCGTTGCTCACCGAGGCGATCGACCAGGAGGTGCTGGCGGCGAACCCACGGCTGCGCGGCGTCGCCAACTACGCGGTGGGCTTCAACAACGTGGACGTGAAGGCGGCGACGGCGCTCGGCATCCCGGTGTCGAACACGCCGGGGGTGCTCACGGACACGAGCGCCGACCTCGCGTGGGCGCTGCTGCTCGCGGCGGCGCGGCGGATTCCGCAGGCGCACGACTACATGGCGGCGGGCCGCTATCGCCTGTGGGGGCCGAGCCTCTTCCTCGGCGAGGATGTGAGCCCCGGCGGCAGCGGGCGCCGCAAGGTGCTCGGCGTGGTGGGGTTCGGGCGCATCGGACAGGCGGTGGCGCGGCGGGCGGCGGGGTTCGAGATGGACGTGGTGGCGTACGACCCGTACGCGCGCGAGGCGATCGAGGCGGCGCCGAACGTGCGCTGGGCGAGCCTGCCGGAGCTGCTGTCGTGGAGCGACTTCGTGACGCTGCACCCGCTGCTCACGCCGGAGACGCGTCACATGATCGACGAGGCGGCGCTGCGGCGCATGAAGCCGACGGCGTTCCTGATCAACATCGCGCGCGGGCCGGTGGTGGACGAGGCGGCGCTGGTGCGCGCGCTGCGCGAGGGGTGGATCGCGGGCGCGGGGCTGGACGTGTACGAGGAGGAGCCGGAGATGGCGCCGGGGCTCGCCTCGCTGCCGAACGTGGTGCTCCTGCCGCACATCGCGAGCGCGAGCCGCGAGACGCGCGAGCGGATGGCGGTGATGGCGGCCACCAACGCGCTCGCGCACCTGCGCGGCGAGGAGGCGCCGAACGTCGTGAACCCCGAGGTGTACGCGACGGCGGCGTACCGGCGGCGCGTGGGGTGACGCGATGACGTGGGCCCGGGTGCGCGTCCCCGCGACGGTGGCGGACCTCGGCGCCGGTCGCGACCGCATCGGGATCGCGGTGGACCGGTGGCTCACGGTCAGCGCCGACCTCCAGGGGACGCGCGGCGTGACGATCGAGCGAGCGGGAACGCTCGCCGCGCTCGACGTTCCCCCCTGGCGCGACCAGCTCCACATCGGCTTCGGTGGGGCGTGCTGGGCGGCGTGCCACGTGGTGCCGACCAACATCCGGTTCGCCGCGACGTCGGACATTCCGATCGGGCGCGGGCTCGGCGCCTCCGCCGCGGCGGTGGTGGCCGGTGTGCTCCTCGCGAACGCGGTGCTCTCGCTCGGGCTCGATGAGGCGACGATGCTGAGCGTCGCGGCGGACATCGCCGAGCGCACGGACCGCGTGGCCGCCGCGCTCCACGGCGGTGCCTGCCTCCTGCTGCCGCCAGCGCCCTCGCTCGGCGAGCACGCACCGGCCGTGGCCCCGGTGGTCGTTCGCCCGGATCTCGCCGTCGTGATCGCGGTGCCGGATCGGATGGCGCACGCCGACGCCGGGCACGACGCCG
>CAMLEQ010000461.1 GCA_946479015.1 uncultured Gemmatimonadota bacterium
GCGATCGTCCGGGCGGGCTGGTGTTCGAGATCGAGGCGAACCGGTTCCTGCACCACATGGTGAGGTTTCTCGTCGGTACCATGATCGATGCCGCCTCCGGGCGGCGCGAGTCGGACGCGATCGCCACGCTGCTCGGCGCGAGCGACAACAGCCAGACGTCGGCGCCCGCGCCACCGCAGGGGCTGTTCCTCGATGCCGTCCGCTATCCGAGCGACCTCTACCTCACCGGGGCATGAGACTCTTTCTCGACACCGCGAACCTCGCGGACATCCGCTGGGCGCAGACCATCGGGCTCCTCGATGGCGTGGCGACGAATCCCACGCTGCTCGCGCAGGAGCTGCCGGATGGGGATCACCGCGGGCACATCGCCGACATCGCGCGCGTGGTACGCGGGCCGATCACCGTGCAGGTGATCTCGGTGGACGCGGAAGGGATCTACCGCGAGGCGAAGGAGCTCGCGCGCATCGCCGACCACGTGGTGCCGGAGATCCCGATGATCGAGGAAGGGCTGGTCGCCACGCGCCGCCTCGCCTCCGAAGGGGTCCGCGTCGACGTGACGCTGGTGTTCAACGCCGCCCAGGCGCTCCTGGCGGCGAAGGCGGGCGCCGCCTTCGTGAGCCCGTTCATCGGCCGCCTCGACGACATCGGCGCCGACGGCGCCGCGGTGGTGGCCGACACCCGGTCGATCTTCGACCGGTTCTCCCTCGAGTGCGAGATCATCGCCTCGTCCATTCGCCATCCACGCCGCTTCGCCGACGCCGTGCGCCTCGGCGCCGATGCGGTCGCCGTGCCGCCCGCCGTGCTGCGGGCGCTGCTCCTCCATCCGCTCACGGATCTCGGGCTGGACCAGTTCCTGAACGACTGGAGCAAGCGCATCGCGAAGTCGCGCGCCGGCCTCTGACGCTCATCATGACACGATCCTGGCTCGTCTTCCTCGCTGCCGCGCTCGTCGGGTGCGGCGGCTCGTCCTCGAATTCCTCCGGCGGGCTCACCGTTTCCGTCGCCGACGCCGCGACGCGCCCTCCGCGCACCCTCTCCCCGATCGATCCGCGCCGCCGCACCGTCATCACCGACGCCGTGGCCAAGGTGTCGCCCGCGGTGGTGACCGTGCAGACGGAGATCGTCCAGCACACCACCGATCCCTTCGAGACCTTCTTCGGCCGCGGCGGCGACCGCGTGCTGCCGGGACTCGGCTCCGGGTTCATCGTGCGCGCCGACGGCGTGATCGTCACCAACGCGCACGTGATCGCCGACGCCAACACGATCTCGGTGGCGCTCCGCGACGGGACCACCTACCCGGCGAAGCTCCTGGGCAAGGACGAGATCAACGACATCGCCGTGCTGAAGATCCCCGCCAAGGGGCTCCCGGTGGCGACGCTCGGCAACTCCGACAACCTGCTGATCGGCGAGTGGGCGATCGCGATCGGCAATCCGTACGGCTTCCTCCTCGGGAATTCCGAGCCGAGCGTGACCACCGGCGTGATCAGCGGCACCGGGCGCAACCTTGCCGCGCGCGCCGAGGGGAACGCGACGTACGTCGACATGATCCAGACCGATGCGGCGATCAATCCGGGGAACTCCGGTGGGCCGCTCGTGAACGCGGTGGGCGAAGTGATCGGGATGAACAGCTCGATCTACACGCCATCGGGCGGCTCGGTGGGGCTGGGCTTCGCGATCCCGATCGACCGGGTGAAGCGGGTGACGGATGACCTGCTGCTGCACGGGACGATCCGGCGGCCGTGGATCGGGGTGAAGCTGGAGCTGCCTGAGACGCAGAACCCGCGCGAGGCGCTGCATTCGGGGGTGGTGATCCATTCCGTGCTTCCCGGCTCGCCGGCGGCGCAGGCGGGGCTCCGCGCCGGGGACGTGCTCGTGCGCTCCGGCGATCGGACGCTGCGCAACCCGTTCGACTGGGAGGCCGAGCTGCTCGACCTGCGCGTGGGCGAGGAGGTGCCGCTCATCGTGCGGCGCGGGGGGCGCGAGTTCCCGGTGAACGTGAAGGTGGCCGATCTTCCCGAGGTGAGCGCGCCCAAGGTGCAGGTCTTGAAGGAGCTGGAGGTGGTGACGCTCACGCCGGCGATTCGCGCCGAGCGGGGGATTCGCAGCCAGCACGGCGCGCTGATCTACAACGTGAGCAAGCGCGTGGCCGATGACATCGGGATCGAGACGGGCGATGTCATCGTGCAGATCAACCGCGCGTCGATCGACGACGCGCAGGACGTGGCGAAGGCGCTCGACGCGTTCGCCGACCGCGGCATGATCCGCATGTTCTTCGAGCGGGGCGGCCGGATCTACTTCACGGACTTCATGATCAGATGACGGGGCACACCCGCTATTCCTCGCCGCTCGCCGAGCGCTACGCCTCGCGCGCGATGCTCGAGCTCTGGTCGCCGCAGCAGCGGCACGCGCTGTGGCGCCGGCTCTGGCTCGCGCTCGCCGAAGCGGAGCGCGAGCTGGGCGTGGAGGGGATCACCGACGAGGCGCTCGCGCAGATGCGCGCCCACCTCGACGACATCGACTTCGAGAAGGTGGCCGCGTTCGAGCGGCGCTTCCGGCACGACGTGATGGCGCACGTCCACGCCTTCGGCGACGTGGCGCCGCTCGCGCGGCCGATCATCCACCTGGGCGCCACCAGCGCGTTCGTCACCGACAACGCGGACCTGATCCTCATGCGCCGCGGCCTGGAGCTGCTGCGCGCCAAGGTGGTGGACGTGCTGGACGCGCTGGCGGCGTTCGCGCGCCGGTGGCGCGACGAGCCGACCCTCGCCTACACCCACCTCCAGCCGGCGCAGCTCACGACCGTGGGCAAGCGGGCGACGCTCTGGATGCAGGACCTGGTGCTGGACCTGACGGACCTCGAGCACCGCATCGCCACCCTTCCGCTCCGCGGCGTGAAGGGGACCACCGGCACGCAGGCCAGCTTCCTCGAGCTGTTCGGCGGGGATCACGAGAAGGTGAAGCGGTTGGAGCAGCTCGTGGTGGCCAAGATGGACTTCGACCGCGCGCTCCCGGTGACCGGCCAGACGTACTCGCGCAAGCTCGACGCGCAGGTGCTGTCGGTGGTGGCCGGCGTGGCGGCCTCCGCCTCGAAGTTCGCCGCCGACATGCGCGTGTTGCAGTCGTTCGGCGAGATCGAGGAGCCGTTCGAGACGGAGCAGATCGGCTCCTCGGCGATGGCGTACAAGCGCAACCCGATGCGCGCCGAGCGCGTGAACTCGCTCGCGCGCTTCGT
>CAMLEQ010000462.1 GCA_946479015.1 uncultured Gemmatimonadota bacterium
GCGCCGTCCACTGCGACGCGCCCGCGTTCGGGGACCAGCAGCCCCATCACGAGGTCGGCGATCGTGCTCTTGCCGGCGCCGGACGGACCGACGATCGCCGTCGTCCGACGTGCGGGGATCTCGAGGGTCACGTCGAACACACCCGTCCTGCCCCGGTCGTGGTCGTACGCGTACGACACCCCTTCCAGCGTGATCGCCGTGCGCGGCTCGACCGGCGCGGCGTCCAGCACGCGCGCTTCCGGCGACGACTCGTACCGCTCCATCAGCGCCTGCACCCGCTCCCACGCCGGGAGCGTGTGCACGATGTCCTGCCAGCCGTCCTGCACCCCAGAGAAGCGCGGGACGAGGCGGGCGAACAGATAGAGCAGGAGCAGCACGCCGGCGGACGGCAGCCGGACCACCGCGAGCGCGACGTACACGACCACGCTCAGCACGCCCACCGAGCCCACCTGGAAGAGCGCCCGGAGGTCGGCGAAGAGGCGGCCCGAGGCGATGTTCGCCGCGCCCACGTTCGCGTCCATCCGCGAGAAGAGTTCGGCGCTCCGCTCCTCGGCGCCGTAGCTCTTGGTGAGCTTGAGCGCCGCCAGGTGGTCGGCGCTCGCGGTGAACATGTCGCCGCTCGCCGTGGACAGCCGCTCCCCGGCGGCCGTCGCGCGCCGCGTGCGGCGCCGGAGCGCCAGCAACAGACTTCCCCCGGCCGCCATGGCGACCGCCGTGATCACGGGGGAGAGCCGCGCCGCCACCAGCAGGTACACGGCGCCGACCAGCAGTTGCCTGACGAGGGAGAGGAGCTCGAACGTGAGGCCGCTCGCGCGCTCGAGCTCCGTGGTCAGCGCGTGGTGGAGCGCCGACGTCCGGCTCCGGGACAGCTCCGCCCATCGGGCGCGCACGATCGCCTGGTACAGCCGCTGGCGCAGCCGAAGGAGGAACGTCTCCGCCACGCCCAGCGTCACGAGCGCCGCCCAGCGCTGCAGCAGCGCGCATGCGGCCGTGACGAGCACGAAGACGGCGAGCACCGTCGCGATGCCGGGGTGCGCGCCGAGCACCCCCAGCGCCGCCGACACCGTCCCGCTCAGGCGTCCCACCGCGCCCTCGCCCACGTCCACGCCCGCGAGCGCGAGCAGCGGCAGAAGCAGCAGCACGCCCAGGCCGTCGGTGACGCTCTCGCCCACCATGAGCGCGATCGCCAGCCACACTCTCCACCCCACCACCGCCAGGAGGGTGAGAGCGTAGCGGTGGACCACGCGCCACGACGCGCCGTGCCGCGGATCGACGGGGGATTCGTCGCTCACCCTCGAGCCCCGCTCCACGGCTCGATCCGTCCCGCGAGACCACCGGCCATCCGCACGGCGGAGAGCGCCGGCCACGCCAGCAGGTAGCGGAGCCGATCGCCGAGTCGCTCCTTGGCGCGCAGCCGGAAGCGGTGGAGGCCGAGCGGCGCCCGCTCCGGGTCGGGGATCGTCCAGGTGAGCATCGTCTCGCGCACGGACGCCGCGAGCGCCAGCGCGCCGGGATCATCGCGCGTGGCGCGCCGCACGGGCTCGGGGAGCGGCGCGTCGAGCAGGTCGTGCGCGAGCGCGAGCCCGAGGCAGAGCATCCGCAGGTTCCCGAGCACCGCCGCGCGCGCGATCGACGCGTTCCAGTCGATCGCGTCGCCGCCTCGCGACAGGAGCTCGGCCACGCTCGCGATCAGCTCCAGCCGGCACCAGCGGTGCTTGGCGCCGTGCAGGCAGAGCACGAGCAGGAGGTCGGCGGCGCCGAGCGTGGGGATCTCCGTCCCCAGCAGGGACATGGTTTCGTGGCGCTCCCACAGCTCGTCCAGGCCGGGCGCTGCGGCCAGGCTGCGCGGGGTGATCGTCCAGTGCAACTCGATCACGGTCCCGTCCTGCTCGTGCTCGAGGCGATGCTGGTACTCGAGGGCGAGCGTGCCGGGGATGGCGATCCGCGAGCGCGGGGAGCGGTAGCCGACCGAGAGCAGCAGCGTGCGCACGCGCGCGACGTCTCGCGGTCGGACGAGGATGTCGAGATCGCCCATCTGCCGGGAGACGAGCGACCCGTAGGCGCGCTGCGCGAGCACCGGTCCCTTGTGTGGCAGCGCGCGGATCGCGTGGGCGGAGAAGAGCGCGATCACGTCGCGCAGCTCGGCCGCCAGGCGGAGCGACAGCGCCGCGTGGGCCAGCGCACACTCGCGCAGCTGCTGGAGCCTCGCCGCGGGCACCAGATCGGCGGCAGCCTCGCTCACGTGGCGATGGAGCAGGGGAGTGAGGCGGTGGGCGTCGGCGAGATCGAAGAGCGCGTCCCAGTCGAGCTCGCGGCCCGCGAGCATTCGCACGCGCGCCACGTCCGCCGCCGCGAGCCGCTGCCGCGCGCAGCGGAGCAGCAGCTCGCCCTCTCGCGCCGCCGCCGGCTCGATCGCCCCGCTACGCGTCGCGCGCAAGGTCATCCTCCACGCACGCGACAGTCCACGAGAGGAGCGCGAGGTCGTCCGGGCGGCGCAGGCGCCGCACCGGCACCCGGCGCGCGATCTCCGCGCGCGCGAGGAAGTCCGCCCGCCCCGAGACATCGTGCATCCAGTCGATGCCGTACGAGTTCGCCACCAGTGCGAGGAAGCTCTCGGCCGGGGAGAGCCGCTCGACGGCCGGCGTGTCGCCGTCCGCGAGCACGTACAGGCGCCGCAGCGGGAGCGGCTCGTGCGCGATGCGCTCGCGTGCCGTGGGATAGACCCGCTTCTCGCGATCGGGCTCGCAGCGAGCGAGCGCGCCGGGGTCGCCGCCGAGCGCGGTCACCGAATCGGGCCAGAGCCTGAGGTGCGCGAACCCGGGCGTCGCCAGCACGGCGCCGTCGTGCAACCGCACGGCGAGAGTGTCGTCCGTCACCACCGGCGCGCCGCACCGGTGAAAGGCCGCCGCCAGGGTGGACTTCCCCGCGCCCGAGGCACCGAGGAACGCGATGATGGCATCGTCCATCCGAACGGCGCTCGCATGGAGCGCGACGATGCCGAGCTGCTGGAGCAGCGCCGCCATGGCGGGGCCGAGAATGCCAAGGCGCACCAGGCGCTCGTCGGCGCCGGGGTGCGGCTGCACGAGGATCTCCCGCCCGTCGCGCACGACGAACGCCCCCGCGTCGTCCCAGATGAATCGGGCCTCCCGCTCGCTGACCGCGATCCCCGTGGGGCGCGCGCGCAGCTCCGCGACGGCGTCCGGCAGCGACGCCAGCCGGATCTCGACGTC
>CAMLEQ010000463.1 GCA_946479015.1 uncultured Gemmatimonadota bacterium
GGCGAGCACGCGCCGACGATCGCGGCCGACTACTGGCTTCCGAGCGCGGCGGGGAGCACGCCACGCCCGACGCCCGGCCACGTCAGCTATCTCGTCTTCGTGGACGGCGTGGACTGCGTCCAGATGGATCCGCTGGGAGACATCCGCGATGGCTGCGGACCGACGCTCGCCACCCTGCGCCGGATGAGCGAGCGGTTCCCGACGCTCGATGTCACCCTCGTCAGCGGCACGCACGGCCACTTCGTGTACGCGCCGCCGATGACACCGGCCGAGGAAGCCGAGATGCTCCGGAAGTGGCTGGAGCCGTACCACATTCCGCGGCTGACGGTCGCCGTCACCTCGACGCCGTACTGGAACCTGCCGCGCCCCGACGGGCGGCGGATCGACAAGCCCACGGCGAACTACACGAGCTACACCTTCGGCAAGAGCGTGAAACCGTTGAGCAACGCGTACCTCATCGATCAGGATGGGATCGTCATCACCGCGTTGGGCATGGGCGAGTCCGATCTCGCGCAGTTCATCGACGTGCTGGTGCATCGGCAGGTGCAAGGGGGCGAGCATGCGGCGAAGTGAAGACGGGCGGCTCTCGCCACTCGGTGCCCTGCGCTCGGCCGCGGCGCGCGCCGAGGGGCAGGCGCGGCGCGGGCGAACGACCGGACGCATCGCGCGCCTGGCGGCGGGCGGGGTCGGGGTCGCGCTCCTCCTCGGGGCCGGTGGAACCGCGGCGGCCGGGCCCGGGCACTCGTCAGGCATGCGCCCGGCGGCGCCGCTGCGCGACCCCGCGCTCACGATGGGGACGCTCCCCAACGGGATGCGCTATTACCTGCGCCCGAACGCCAGCCCCCGGCACCGCGTCGAGCTCCGGCTCGTGGTGAACGCGGGATCGACGCTCGAGGACAAGGACCAGCAGGGCTTCGCGCACTTCCTCGAGCACATGGCGTTCAATGGCACCACGCATTTCCCCAAGCAGTCGCTCGTGGACTTCATCGAGACGAGCGGGATGCGCTTCGGCGCCGATCTCAACGCGTACACCACCACCGACGAGACGGTGTACATGCTCACGCTTCCGAGCGACGACCACGCGATCCTGGAGAAGGGGCTCGACGTCCTCCAGGACTGGGCGAGCGGCGGGATCACCATCGACTCCAGCGAGGTGGTGGCCGAGCGTGGCGTGATCATGGGCGAGTGGCGGCTGCGCTCGCTGCTCGACACGGCCTCCAAGAAGATCAGGGCCCACTACGACACGGTGCTCTACGGCGGCTCGCGGTATCTGGTGCGGCAGCCGATCGGGGACACGACGCTCATCGAGCACGCCGAGGCGGGGCCGATCCGGCGGTTCTACCACGACTGGTACCGGCCCGATCTCATGGCCGTGGTCGTCGTCGGCGACTTCGACGCGGCCGCGATGCGGCAGGAGATCGTGCGCCGCTTCGGGGCGATCCCGGCGCCGACGCACGAGCGGCCGCGCCCCAAGCCTTCGATGCCGGCGAGCGCCCAACCGGCGGTCGACATCTACCGCGGGCGGGTGAATCCCTCCGCGGAGGTGCTCTGGCCGGCGCCGGCCGAGCCGGCGGACGTGAAGGCGGCCGAGCGGCAGCGGCTCGTGCAGGACCTGTTGTTCGATGAGCTGGAGCAGCGGTTGCTCTCGATCCGCGAGCATCCCTCGCGCCCGTTCGTCACCGCGCAGGTGGAGCGCGGCCGCGTGGTGCGGCCGATGAACCTGGTCGGCGTGCAGCTTCTCGCGGAGCCCGACAGTCTCGAGCGGGGGCTCGCCACGGTAGTCGGAGAGCTCGAGCGGATGGCGCGGGAGGGGATCCCCGCCACCACGCTGGGGCACCGGAAAGCGGTGCTGCTCGCGCACCTCGAGCATGCGGCGGCGAGCGTATCGGCGCGGTCGTCCAAGGCGTACGCGGACGGCTACGTGCAGCAGTACCTCACCGGGGAGGGCTCGCTCTCGAGCGCGCAACAGGAGCTCGCGCTGGCGAAGGAGATCCTGCCGACGATCACCCCCGAGGTGATCGCGCAGGCCGCTCGCTTCTGGCACCTGCCGGCGGGGGCGCGCGTGTTGGTCACGCTGCCGGAGTTCGCACACATCCGTCCGCCCACGCGCGAAACGGTGCTCGCGCTCCTCGACTCCGTGCGCCATGCGCCGCTCGCGCCCCTGGCCGACAGTGCGCGCGCCGTGGGAGATGCAGCGCTCATGGCGACGCTCCCGACGCCCGGCAAGATCGTGAGCGAGACGCGCGACAGCGTGGCGGAGATCACGGAGTGGACGCTCTCCAACGGCGCGCACGTGATCGTGAAGCCCACCGAGAACGATCCGGATGAGCTACTGCTTCGCGCCTGGAGCCCGGGTGGCTTCTCCGTCGTCCCCGACTCGCTCTTCTTCACGCCGGGGCGGATGGTCGCCCGCGTCATGACCGACGTGAGCGGGGTCGGGGACGTCGGGCACGATGTCCTGGGCGAGCAGCTCGCGACGAACGGCGTGCAGTCGCTGAACGTGAACATTGGCTACGCCGACGAGTCGATCGATCTGGCCGGTTCGCCGAAGTCGCTCGAGACGCTCTTCCAGCTCCTGAACATCCAGTTCACGGCGCCGATGCTCGACTCGGCCACGCTGGCGAGCTGGCAGGGGGTTGCCAAGTACCAGATCCAGGGCGTCTCCTTCGACGACCAGCTCAACCAGCTCCTCGCCGGGAACGACCCGCGCATGATGCCGGTGCAGACGCAGCTCGCCGAGCTGGCGACGGTACAGCAGCTGCGGGCCGTGCATCACGATCGCTTCGGGAATGCGGGGGACTTCACCTTCACGCTCGTGGGGGCGATCACGCCCGAGGAAGCGCGCCCGTTCGTCGAGCGCTACCTCGCGAGCCTGCCGAGCACGAATCAGCGGGAGACGCCCAAGGCGGACGACGTGAAACCCTTCCTGCACCGGGTGAACTCGATCCGGCCGCTGCTCCCGGTGCCGAAGGCGCAGACGTTCATGGTGTTCGACGGGCCCTTCCCCTCGGCGCCGGCGGACTACCTGCGCGAGCGTGAGCGGCTGTCCGCGCTCACCGGGGTGCTCCAGGACCGGCTCCGGGTGCGGCTCCGCGAGGAGCTGGCGGGAACGTACAGCCCGTTCTCCGCGAGCGAGACGCTGGCGCTCCCGGACGAGCATTATCGCCTGTTCATCGCCTTCGATGCGGCGCCGGAACGGATGCACCAGCTCAACAAAGAGCTCAT
>CAMLEQ010000464.1 GCA_946479015.1 uncultured Gemmatimonadota bacterium
CCATGGTGCGAGGGGGGCGGCGCTGTTGCGCCGCCCCCCTCGCTGCCTCTCCCGATTCCCGAGTCCCGATTCCCGAGTCCCGCGCCACCCGCGCCCCACGCCCCGCATCCCGCTATCTTCCCCCCATGCCGCTCCTCTCCACGGACGCCATCGTCCTCCACGCGTTCCCCTACTCGGAGACGTCGCGGATCCTCCGGTTGGCGACGCGCGAGGCCGGCGTGCAGTCGGTGCTGGCGCGCGGGGCGCGGCGGGCGAAGAGCCGGTTCGGCAGCGCGCTCGACCTGTTCGCGCAGGGTACGGCCCAGCTCTACCTGAAGGAGGGGCGAGATCTGCAGACGCTCGGCGCGTTCGACGTCACCCGCGCCCGCCCGGCGCTCGCCGCCGACCTGGGACGCTTTGCCGGCGCCTCCGCCGTCGCCGAGCTCGTGCTGCGCTTCGGCACCGCTGGCGATGTGCACGCATCGCTGTTCGACGCGCTCGCCGAGGCGCTCGACCGGGTCGCCGCCGCGGCACCGGAGCGCGCGAGCGAGGCGGCGCTCGCCGGTGCATGGCGCCTGGTGGCGGAGCTGGGCTTCGCCCCGTCGCTCGAAGGGTGCAGCGTGTGCCACGCACCCATTCCCGACGCCAGCGATCTCCCCTTCAGCCACGTGGCCGGCGGCATCCTCTGCGCTGCCTGCGCGCGGCTCTACCCGGGAGGCCGCACCCTCCCCGCCGGCGCGCGCGCGTGCATCGCCGCGTGGAGCGGCGCGGGAACGGTGGAGGCGCTCGGCGCGCGCGAGGCGCGCGCGCACCAGCGACTGCTCCGCGAGTTCCTCCAGCAGCATCTCGCCGATGGCCGCGCGCTCCACGCGTTCGATGCGTGGGAGCACGGCGGCTGGTGCATGCCATGATTCTCGGCACCGCCGGCCACGTGGACCACGGCAAGACCGCCCTCGTGCGGGCGCTCACCGGCGTCGACACCGACCGGCTCGCCGAGGAGAAGCGGCGCGGCATCACCATCGACATCGGGTTCGCGCCGCTCCGCCTGGCGAGCGACCTCCTGCTCGGCGTCGTCGATGTGCCGGGGCACGAGGCGTTCGTGCGCAACATGCTCGCCGGCGCCACCGGCGTGGATCTCGCGCTCCTGGTGGTGGCCGCCGACGAGGGAGTGATGCCGCAGACGCGCGAGCACCTCGCCATCCTGTCGCTGCTCGGCATTCGCGGCGGAGTGGTCGCGCTCACCAAGTCCGATCTCGCCGAACCCGAGTGGCTGGAGCTCGTGCGGGAAGATCTGCGCGCCGTCCTCGACGGCTCCCCGCTCGCCGGCGCGCCGATCGTCCCCACCTCGGTGGTCACCGGGGACGGGCTCGATGCGCTCCGCGGCGCGCTCGAGCGCGCCGCGCGCGACATCCCCGCGCGCGACGCCGAGGATCTCTTCCGCCTCCCCATCGATCGCGCGTTCTCGGTGAAGGGGACCGGCACCGTGGTGACCGGCACCGTGTGGAGCGGCGCGCTCGGCCGCGACGCCGTCGTCCGCCTCCTCCCGCAAGACCGCACCGCGCGGGTGCGCGGGATCGAATCGCACGGCGCGGCGGTCGCGCGGGCGCTCCCGGGCACGCGCACCGCCGTCGCGCTCGCGGGCGTGGACGTGGCCGACGTCCCTCGCGGCACGATGCTCGTGAGCGACGGCGCATGGACCGCCGCGCGGACGCTCCTCGCCGAGGTGGCGCTGCTCGCTGACGCGCCGCGCTCGTTAGGCGCGCGCACCGCGGTGCGCTTCCATCTCGGCACCAGCGAGGTCGGGGCGCGCATCGTGACCGCGGGCGGCGCGCTGGAGCCGGGGGGGCGCAAGCAGGCGCGCGTGGTCCTGGATGCGCCCGTGGTGGCGCGCGCCGGCGACCGTTTCGTGATCCGCAGCGCGTCGCCGGTGCTCACCATCGGGGGCGGCATCGTGAACGACCCCGCGCCGGCGCACCGGCGCGCGCGTCCCTGGGCCGCCGCCGCGGCCACCCCGGCGGAGCGGCTCGCGCGCGCGCTCGATGGCGCCGGCGCGCAGGGGCTCGCCGTCGCCTCCCTCCCCGTGCGCCTCGGGATGGCGCCGCACGAGGTGGGCACGATGCTCGCATCCGCGAACGGCCACACGCTTCGCGTGGGCGACCGGCTGTACGCCAGCGCCGCGATCACCACGCTCACCGAGCGCTTCGTCGCGCTGGTGGACGCGCACCACGCGCGCGCGCCGCTCGACCCCGGCGCGCCGTTGCAGTCCGTGCGCGCCCAGGTCGGCGCCGAGGGCGCGCTGGTGGACGTGGTGCTTCAAGCGCTCGTGCGCGAGGAACGGTTGGAGGTGAGCGGCGCGCTCGTGATGCGCCGGGGGTGGAAGCCCGTGCTCGCCGCCGCCGAGCGCGAGGCGGTCGAGGGGATCCGCGCGGAGCTCGAGCGGGCGGGACGCGAGCCGCCCTCCGTGGCGGAGCTGGAGGCGAAGTTCGGTCCGGCCACGGTGCCGCTCCTCCGGCTGATGGAGCGGGACGGCGTGCTCGTCCAGGTGGAAATGGAGCGCTTCTACCACCGGGCGGCGGTGGAAGAGATGCTGGCCGCGTTGCGCGGCGGGATGGAACGAGGGCGGGCGTATGGCCCGTCGGAGCTTCGGGACTCGCTCGGCTTCTCGCGGAAATTCCTGATTCCGTTCCTGGAGTATTGTGACCGGATCGGTGTCACGGAACGGCGCGCGGACGGGCGTGTCCTGGGGAGCAGATGAGGGGTCCGCGCTTTGCTTGACAGGCTCGTCCCGGCGGCCTATGTTCGCCGACGAAGGCCCCTTTTCCAACATTACCTGAAGGAGTGTCCACCTAGCACCGTTCTTCGTCAGTCGAGGAAGGCACATGAAGCACCGCTGGGCAGCGCTGGTTTCCGTGCTTGCCCTAGGCGCGCTCGTGCCGAGATTCGCGGCGGCGCAGGGGACCTCCAATCCTCCACCCGCCAAAGAGCGCAGCCCCGGGGTGCAGCTCGGGCAGAACTACCCGAACCCGTTCAACCCCGCGACTACGATCCCGTTCACCCTCGGCGACGCCCCCGATTGCACCACGGACGGCGGGCGACAACACCGGGTGACCCTGCGGATCTACAACGTGCTCGCCCAATTGGTGGCGATCCCGGTGTTGCAGGGGGGGAACGGAGCTGCGGGGCAGCCGTTGATGAACGTGACGCTATCGTGCGGCGCGTACACGGCGTACTGGAATGGCAACTAC
>CAMLEQ010000465.1 GCA_946479015.1 uncultured Gemmatimonadota bacterium
CCCGGGAAGCACGGCTTCCACCTTCCCCAGATAGATGTCCCCGACCATGCGGCGGTTGTCGGGGCGGTCGATCATCAACTCGACGAGCTGGTCATCCTCCAGGATGGCCACGCGAGTCTCTCGCGGACTCGCGTTGATGAGAATCTCTCGCTTCATTCACCGTCGTGTCCCAGATACCGGGCGGCGACTCGGCACCCGTTGCGGGATCACGGCTCTCGTGGATGTGGGCGCGCGCCGGCCGCGCGTGCCGAGCGACGGAGCGTGCGGCTCCGGGCGCGCGCCACGCTCCGGGCGCGGCGCGCACGATCGTCCACGACGTCCGCGCCTCGAGAGACACCACGCTCCAGGCGAACGCCACGAGGGCGGCCGCCGCGAGCGCGTGCTCGAGGAAGATCCGGGACATCATGCGATCCATCGCTGGCAAGGGCTTCGGTACGCGTGGGAGCGGCGCACGGGACTGCTCCCGCCGCACGCCGCCTCCGGTCACGTTCACGCATGATCGCGCCGCGAGTCGCCCGGCCGATCACGCGCCTGAAAGAACAGCTCTGGCGTCGTTCAACGCTGCGATGCTGCGCCGCTCGATGAGCGGCCGTGAGTGGCGTCGCCACGCGAACTCCGCGCGTCGGAACTCGACGACGGGGAACGCGCCGCCGCCACGGCACCATGGAAGTATACGAGAAGCCCGAAGGGGCTCGCAACGTCGCGGCCGGCCCCGGCCGCGACGGTCAGTCCGACAGCGACCTGAGGAGGTGGCGCGCGATCACCATCCGCTGCACCTCGGAGGTCCCCTCCCCGATCTCGCAGATCTTGGCGTCGCGCATCATGCGCTCCACGGGATACTCCTTGGTGTACCCGTAGCCGCCGTGGATCTGCACCGCCTTGATCGTCGCGCGCATCGCGAGCTCCGAGCAGAAGAGCTTCGCCATCGCCGCCTGCTTGCCGAACGGCTTCCCGTGCTGCGCCAGCCACGCGGCGTGGTACACCAGGTGCCGCCCGGCCTCGATCTCGGTGGCCATGTCCGAGAGCTGGAACTGCACGCCCTGAAAGTCCGCGATCGGCCGGCCGAACTGCCGTCGCACGGAGGCGTAGCGCAGCGCCTCCTCGAACGCCCCCTCGGCGATCCCCAGCGAGAGCGCCCCGATGCCGATCCGGCCGGAGTCGAGCGTCCGCATGAAGTTCACGAACCCCATTCCCTCCTCGCCGAGGAGGTTCTCCGCCGGCACCTCGACGTCAGAGAAGAGCAGCTCCCGCGTGTCCGAGGCGCGCCAGCCGAGCTTGTCCTCCTTCTTGCCGGCGGTGAAGCCGGGCATGGCCGGGAGCGACGGGTCGTGTCCCACTCCCACCGCGCGCGCCGCGTCGAGGTCGGTGGTCTCCTTCGTGAGGATGAACGAGCTGATCCCTTTCGTCCCCCTCGACGGATCGGTGACGGCCGTGACCACGAACACCTCGCCCACGCCGCCGTGCGTGATGAACCGCTTGGAGCCGTTGAGCACCCAGCACGCGCCGCGCCGCTCGGCGCGCGTGCGCGTCCCCCCCGCGTCGCTCCCCGCCCCTTCTTCGGTGAGCCCGAAGCCGCCGAGCACGCGTCCCGTGGCGAGCAACGGCACGTAGCGCTCCTTCTGCGCCGCCGTGCCGAAGTTCACGATCGGAGAGGTCCCGAGGGTGGTGTGGGCGGAGATCGTGATGGCGTGCGACGCATCCACCTTCGCCATCTCGTGGATGGTGATGATGTAGCTCACGTAGTCCATCCCCGCGCCGCCGAGCGCCTCCGGCCAGGGGACGCCGAGCAGCCCCAGCTCCCCCATCTTGCGCACGTTCTCCCAGGGGAAGCGGGCCTCGGCATCGAGCACCGCGGCGACGGGCGCCACCTCGGTGCGCGCGAACTCGCGCACCATGTCGCGCACGGCGTGATGCTGCTCGGTGAAATACGGGAGATCGTCCATGGTCACGCCGCTTCCGTGTCGTCGTTGGCGCCTCGAATGACGGCGAGGAATCGCTCGCCGTACTTCTCCAGCTTGGCCGGTCCCACGCCGCGCACGTCACCGAGCGCGGCGATGGTGCGCGGGCGTCGCACCGCCATCTCGAGCAGCGTTCGGTCCGGGAACACGCAGTAGGCCGGCACCTTCTCCCCACGCGCGAGCTCCCCGCGCAACGTCCTGAGCGCCGTCACGAGGGCGGCGTCGGCAGCGCCGAGCTCCAGATCCGCCAGCGGTGCCCGCTCCTCGGTGCGCGTCTTGCGCGAGGTGCTCCGGGAGGAATCCCGCGCCCCCGCGACGCGTTCCGGCGGCGCCACGCGCGAGTTGCGCTTCGCCGGCTCGAGCTCCACGTGGGTGCCGAGGCAGATGTCGCACCCCTCGCACGATGACTGCGCCGCCGGGTCGCCGAAATATCTGAGCACGAAGGCGCGCCGGCAACTCTTCGCGTAGGCGTAGCGCTGCATGGCATCGAGCTTCCCCATGTCGGCGCGCCGGCGGCGGTCGAGCGTCCCCCAGTCGATCGGGAAGCGGGAGACCGGCGCGTGCGGGTCGGCGAGGCGGAGCCCGCCGCCGGTGCGCTCCCACACCACGAACTGCTCCGCCTGCAGCCGCTCGAGCGCGGCGGACACGCCCTGCACGCCCCCGAAGCCGGGGGGAAGACCGTCCGGGTCGATCGCGGCGCCGCGCTGAAGGCGCGAGCCCACGGCGCGCCAGAGCGCGCGCAGCAGATCACGGTCCACCGCGCGGTCCGCCCCGAGCTCCGCGCGCACGCGCTCCGGCGCGGCGATGAGCCGGACCCAGACGCGGCTGGCGGTGGTCGGCTCGCTGTGCACCGCCTCCCCCTGCACGAGGATCCGGAGCGCGGATTCCGCCTCGCGGTCCTTCACCTCGCCGCGCGTCATGGACGCGAGATCCGCCGGGGTGACGCGCGCGAGCCCCGTGGCATCGGCGGCTCGGCGCAGCTCCGCGTACACGCGCTCCACCGTCGCGCGCTCGGGGTAGGCGCTGCGGATGAAGAACTCGTGCGTGAACCGGTCGGGGAAGGCGTGCAGGAGCACGCAGTCCGAGGGGAGGCCGTCGCGACCGGCGCGCCCCGCCTCCTGGTAGTACGCCTCGAGCGTTCCCGGCATGGCGTGGTGCAGCACGAGTCGCACGTTGGGCTTGTCGATCCCCATCCCGAACGCGTTCGTGGCGACGATCACGCGCACCTCCTCGCGCATGAACGCGTCCTGCACGGCGTG
>CAMLEQ010000466.1 GCA_946479015.1 uncultured Gemmatimonadota bacterium
CGCTCCTCATCCCGTCAGTCTCCCACACGCCACACGCGTTCCATGGTGGTCTAGCCACCACACACTACGTGCCTAGACGTAACTCGACGCGCCTAGAACGCCGTCAAGTGCTCCCGATCCACCTTCGTCGTATCCCCCACGTACGCGAATCGCACGTCGTGCATGTACTTCTGCGCGGCGCGGCGGACATCTTCGGGGGTGACGCGGCGCAGCTCGTCGGCGAAGGCATCGGCGGCGTGCCAGTCGCCGCGGTAGAGCTGCGCGCGGGCGAGGAAGTTGGCCTGCTCGGCGTTGGTCTCGGTGTTCAGGAAGTACTCGGTGATGAACTGCGCCACGATCACGCGCAGGTTCTCGGAGTCCACGAGTCCGGTCTGGAGATCGTGGATCTCGGCGCGCATGAGCGAGAGCACGGTGTCCGGGGCCACGGTGGTCACGTACAGGCCCCCCGAGGAGATGTCGCGCTCCACGAACGGCGCCTCGATGGCGTACGTGAGATTGCGGCGCGAGCGCACCTCGGTGAACAGGCGGCCGCCGAGCACCGCGGACGCGACGCGCAGCGCCTGGTAGTCGGGGCTGGTGGCCTCAGGGCCGGTGTAGTAGCCGAGGATGTAGTTCGTGGGGAGCTGGCGCTCCACGAGCACCGCGTCGCCCTGCCGCGCGCCCGGGCTCGCGGGGGGCGTCCACCGGTAGTCGCCGCGCGGGAGCCTGCCGATGGTGCGCGACACGAGCGTCGCCACGCGCGCGCTGTCCACGTTTCCCACCACCACGAGCAGCATCCGCGACGTCTCGAGCTGCGTGTCGCGGTAGTGCTGGAGCTCCGCCGGCGTGAGGCGGGAGATCGAGCGCTCCGTGCCCGCGGGCTCGAGCCCGTACGAGTGCCCGTCGAAGGCGAGGCTGTCGGCGAGGTACTCCACCAGGTCGTCGGGGGAGTCGCCCCGCTGCCGGACGGCGCTCAGCACCTGCGCGCGGATCAGCTCCGTGGACGCGCTGTCGAGCGTGGGGTACATGAGCCGGTCGGCGAAGATCATCCACGTGCTGTCGAACGCCGCGCGCACGCCGCGGAAGCCGAACATCGTCCAGTCGGGGCGCGGCTCCACGACGATGGTGCTCCCCAGCTCCGCCGTCCGGCGGCGGAGCGCCTCGCGCGAGTAGTGGCGCGTGCCGAGCTCCGACACCCAGAGCATCATCGGCTCGATGCCGGCGGTGGAGTCGGCGACCTGCCGCGTGCCGCCGAGCAGGTAGAGGTTCGCGGCCACCACGTCGTTCGCCGTGTTGCGGCGCAGGATCACGTGCACGCCGGAGACGTCGAAGCTCGACGTCATCGTGTCCTGGACGGCGCGGGAGCGGGCGCTCGAGGCGCGCGGCGCGGCGGCATCGCGCGCGTCCTGCCGCGAGGCGCCCACCGGTGCGGCGGGGAACTGCGCGGCGGCGAGCGCCGGGGAGAGCGCGAGGGCGGCGGCGAGCGCCGCGACACGGGCACGGCGCCGCATCACCGCCCTCCCGCCGCGGTGGTCGCGGCGCGGTGCAGCAGGTCGTCGGTGGTCAGCGCGAGCTGCTTCCGCGCGTCGGGGTCGATGAGCACGCCCACCACGCGCGGCTTGCCCAGGATGTACTTCCGCACGTAGCGGCGCAGGTCGTCGGGCGTCTGTCGCGCCATGTTGTCCACGTATCCCATGTAGTAGTCCAGTCCCGCCACGCTCCACCAGAATCCCAGCTCGTGCGCGAAGCCGGAGGCGCGCTCGAGGCCGAGCGCGGTGCCCACCACGCGCTGCTGCTTCTGCAACTGGAGCTCGGCCGAGGTGAAGTAGCCGGGCTTGTCGAACTTCGCGATCTCCGAGTCGAGCGCGGCGAGCGCCTCGCGCAGCTTGCCGGGGGTGGTCTCGCCGCTGATGGTGATCGGGCCGGTGTGGTCGAGGGTGTAGTAGTTCACCACCACCGAGTGCCACAGCCCGCTGTCCACGAGGCGGCGCTGGAACGCCGAGCCCTCCTGGTTCATCACGTCGGAGAAGACGTCGGCCGCGTAGGTGGCCTCGGGGTCCTGCCGCACGCTCGGCCCCAGCCACTGCTCCATGACGAACACCGTGCTCACCGGCTCCTCGACGATCACCGCGTCGTCGTGCGGCAGCGGGGGCACCGGCGGGATCGGGTGCGCCACGAACGGGTCGGGGCCGCGCGGGATCGCGCCGAAGAGGCGCCGGGCGAGGGCGAACGCCCGCGCCGGCTCCACGTCGCCGGCGATGATGAGCGCGGAGTTGTTCGGGATGTAGTAGCGCTTCTGGATCTCGCGCATCTTCTCCGGCGTGGTGGAGAGGATGATGTCGCGCGCGCCGATCATGTTCTTCCGGCTGTACGCGGAGCGCCACAGCCGGTGGTTCATCTCGTCGGTGAAGCGGAAGAAGGGGCTCGACTCCTGCCGGTCGTACTCGCCGATCACCACCTGCCGCTCGCGCTCCAGCTCGTCCGGGCGGAAGAGCGGCGCGCGGAAGGCGGACGCGAGGAACTGCATCCCCCCTTCCAGGCTGTCGGTGGGGACGGTGATGTAGTAGTTCACCACCTCCTCGCGGGTGCTGCCGTTGAACACCGCGCCCAGCTCGGCCGCGCGCTGCACGAACTCCTCGGGCTCGGGGTAGTCCGCGTTGCTCTTGAAGAACATGTGCTCGTACATGTGCGCGAGCCCCTCGTACTCGTGCGTCTGGGTGAACGCGCCGTTCTTCACGTCGATCTCCACCGTGGCCAGCGGGACGCCGTGGTTCTCCACCACGATCACCTCGAGCCCGTTGGGGAGCGTGTCGCGGTGAATCACCTTCTCGAGCACCGTGCGCTGGCGAGCGGCCGCATCGGGGAGCGCGGGAGCGCCCGGCGCGACGGCGCCGCGCGGGTGCGCGGGTGCCGGCTTCGCGTGCTGGGCGAGCGCCGGCCGGCCGCCGGCGAACAGGGCGAGCGCCGTGGCGAGGAGCCAGGCGCCTCGTGGAAGCGATGTCATGCAGGTTCCTACGGGTGATGGTGATCGGCCGCCCGCCGGCGAGACGGTCGGCCGGTGGCTACTACACCGGAACGGCACGGAAAGGGCCGCGCCGCTCAGCCACGCCCCTCGGCGGTCGGGTCGGCGTCCTGCACGGGGAGCGTGAGGTAGAACGTGCTCCCCTCTCCGAGCGTGCTGCGCAGCCACATGCGCCCGCCGTGCGCCTCGACGATCCCGCGCGCGATGGCGAGCCC
>CAMLEQ010000467.1 GCA_946479015.1 uncultured Gemmatimonadota bacterium
CGAGGTTCGTGCGCCCGTTCAGGTAGTTCAGGTGCGCCTGCATCTTGAACTTGTCAGTCGGCTCGACCGAGAGGTTCGCCCGCGCGCTCGTGCGCCCGAGGTCGTTCGTCAGGTCGACCCCCTGGTCCTCCTCGCGCACTCCCGCCACGTAGTACTGGAACCGGTCGGTGCCGCCGGAGATCCCCGCGTGGTACTTCTGTTGGTGGCCGGTGCGGAAGATGTTCTGGCCGTACGCGTTCTTGTACGCGTCGTTGAGCTGCTTGAAGTCGATCGACTCGATGTTGCCGTCGACGAGGTTGTAGTTCGTCGGGATGCGCCCTTCGGGGTTCATGAAGAAGTTCGCACCCTGCGTCATCGTGAAATCGTAGCGCGTCTTCCCCGCCGCGCCCTGCTTCGTGATGATCTGGATGACGCCGTTCGCCGCCTCGGTACCGTAGAGCGTGGCGGCGGAGGGGCCCTTCAGGATCTCGATCCGCTCGATGTCCTCGGGGTCGATGTCGTTCCAGCGGGAGATCGAGCCGGAGCCGAACGCCTGGTTCGCCGGACCGGTGGCCTGGCTGTTGTCCATGCGCACGCCATCGACGTAGATGAGCGGCGTCTGGTTGAGGCTCAGGCTCGACGTGCCGCGCACGCGGATCTTCGCGCCGGAGCCCACCTCGCCGGTGCCGGGCATGATCACCACGTTCGGCGCTCTGCCGTTCACGAGCTCCTGGAAGCTCGTCACCGGGGCGATCTTCGTGACCGACGCGACGTCGATGGAGGTGACCGCGTTACCGATCTCGCGCTTGGTCTGGCCGTTCGGCGTTCCGGTGACGACCACCACGTCGAGGCTCATCGGGTGCGACGCGAGCGCGAGGGCGACGGTGGTGTCGCCCACGGTCACGACCTGTCGCGCCGAGCCGTAGCCGATGCGGCGGGCGACGACGGTGGCCTGCGTGCCGCGCACGCCGCGGATGCTGAAGTGGCCGTTCGCATCGGTGAGATTGCCGAGCGTCGTGTTCTCGACGTTCACCTGCGCGCCGGGGATCGGCTGGCGGCTGGCGGAATCGACGACGGTGCCGGCGATGACCCCCTGCGCGGCGGCGGCGGCGGCGCAGGTGAAGGTGGCCGCGATCGCGGCGGCCACCGCGCGCAGCAGCACGCGCGGCCGGCCGCGCGTCCTCACGAGCCGATCGGGTTTCCTGCCATGCGAACACGAAGTGGAAGGCATTGGACCTCCTCTTGACGTGAATCGTTCCCGCCGCCCCGAGATGTCGAGGGCGCGAGGTGATGGTCGGCGCGGCCCGCGGGCCGCGAGTGGAGAGATGGAGCTGAAACGGCGAGGTACTGCGACGTGCTGCGGGTGGCAGCGAGATGAGACGCGAGATACGAGGGGTGCGGCGAGACTCTGCGTGCGAGGGCGAGCGCGGCGCGACGCGGGCGCCGGGTGGACCACGTCGAGGCTAAAGTACAGCCCGTCGTGAGCGCCGCAAGAAGCTGAGCCGTGGCGCGCGCGAGCCGTAAACACGCGAAGGGCGGCCGAGTGAGTTCCGGCCGCCCTTCGCGAAGATTTCTCTATGACGCGTGGCGCTCATGGCTCCAGCAGACCAGCCGTCCCACGCCGCACATCGCGCGCGCCGTGCGCCACTCCCGTGCCGACGGCGATGCCGAACAGCGCCGCCGCGCCCGTGCCCACCAGCGGGAGCAGCCACGCGACCGGCGCCGCCACGAGCGCCGCCGCGGCGCCGGCGACCCACGGCGTGACCCACCGATGTACCGCATCGACGTAGCGCAATCGCGTGCGCACGAAGTGACGACTGTTCACGTACCCGAGCAGCGCGGCCGCGCCGGTCAATCCGATTCCGATCATGGTGAGCATCGTGACACCTCCTGAGATTGCGTACGAAGTCCGGTGCCCCGTGGTTTCGTTCCCCCCACGAGGTTCCGCCGCGAGATGGCGCGCCGCCGTCCGTCCTCCCGGGAATTGCCCCGCCCCCGCTCCGCGCGTCCTTCAAGCAGCAA
Source organism: uncultured Gemmatimonadota bacterium (assembly GCA_946479015.1). The sequence goes on from CAMLEQ010000467.1 coordinate 2,002, forward strand.
TGGCCACGCTGCTCCCTTTCCCCTTCCCGCGCCCGCGCCGCTCCCGGCGCCCGCGCGCCGGCCGCATCTCCGCCGTCCCGCTGCGGGTGCGGTGGCTCGTCGTCGCCGTCGGCACGGCCGCGCTCGCCATCACCACGGGCACAGCGATCACGCGCGCCGTCGGTGCCGCCGACGCATCGGACATCCAGCGCGTTGCGGTCGTGTCGCACCCCGCGCCGACAGCTTCCGTCGTGGACACGGCGGCCGCGCCCCTCGCGCTCGGCGACACCCTGCTCGGCGCGAGCGGCGCGCTCCGCGCGCGCTTCGTGCCGGCGGGCGAGCTCTCGATGCTCGCTGGCGATGCACGCCCGGTGGCCACGGGCGTCTACGACGTGCCCGGCGGGATCGACGGACATCCCTTCTCCCTCATCGCCCTGCACGCCTTCTCGCTCAAGGTGGGCCCCACCGTCGGCGACTACTACGTGGGGTACTGGCCCGCGGAGCGCCGGCGCGTGCACTCGGCGGCGTACGCGAATCCCGCCGGCTTCATCGAGGTGACCCCCGCGAACGAGGACACCTGGGTCTCGCAGCACTTCCGGCTCCGCGACTTCCTCACGCACGACCAGCCCACCGTGTGGCCCAAGTACGTGGTGCTCCGCGAGGCGCTGCTCGACAAGCTCGAGCTCGTGCTGCGCGATCTCTCGCTGCGCGGCATTCCCACCGGGCACGTGGTGGTGCTCTCCGGCTTCCGCACGCCGGCGTACAACTTCGCCCTCGGCGACGCCAGCGGGCGCGCGCGCGAGAGCCGCCACCAGTACGGCGATGCGGCGGACATCATCATCGACGCGAACGGCGATGGCCGCATGGATGACCTGAATTGGGATGGCCGCGTGGACACGCGCGACGTGCGCGTGGTGGAGCAGGCCGTCACCCGCGTGGAGCGCCGCTACCCGGAGCTGGCGGGCGGCCTGGGGCTGTACGCGGCGATGGGCCCGCACGGCCCCTTCGCGCACATCGACGTGCGCGGCGAGACGGCGCGCTGGACGCGCGGCACCGGCGCACGCTCCCGCTCCGCCTATCCGCCCCGCGCCGCGCGAGTCGGGCACTGCTACGCGACTGGCGCATCGGCGGTGCTCTGCAGGGTGCGGCATTAGCCCTCGCGCTCCTCGACCGGGCAGGGTTCCGCTCGGGCTCCTCGGCCTTGGCGCCGGGGGCCATTCGCTTCGGC
>CAMLEQ010000468.1 GCA_946479015.1 uncultured Gemmatimonadota bacterium
CACGAGAACGTGAGCGCGGAGATGCTCGCCGGCGTGTACCGGGCGGCCGACCTGTGCCTGGTGTCGTCGCTGCAGGACGGGATGAATCTCGTGGCGAAGGAGTTCGTCGCCTGCCAGATCGAGGAGCGCGGCGTGCTCGTGCTCAGCCGCTTCACCGGTGCGGCGGAGGAGATCGACGGTGCCGTGCTCATCAATCCGTTCAACCTCGATGGCTTCGTGGAGGGGATCCGGCGCGCGATCAACATGAGCGAGGGGGAGCGGCGGGTGCGGATGCACCGGATGCGCGCCCAACTGCGCGAGCGGACGATCTTCGACTGGCTGGCGGCGATCCTGTCGCGCACGGAGACGATCATCGCCGAGCGCCGCCAGGAGACGGGCGCCGCGTGACGGCGCTCCTGCCGATCCCGGCGGCGGTGGCGGAGCGGCTCGACGGCGAGCCGCTGGTGGTGATGCTGGACGTGGACGGCACGCTCGCGCCGATCGTCTCGCAGCCGCAGGAGGCCGAGGTGCCGGTGGAGACGCGGCGCGTGCTCGCCGCGCTGGCCGCGCGCGACGATGTCCGCGTGGCGCTCGTGTCGGGGCGCGCGGCGGCGGACGCACGGCGGATGGTCTCGGTGAGCAACGTGTGGGCGATCGGCAATCACGGCTTCGAGGTGCTCACCCCAGACGGCGACGAGGTGGTGGACGCGGAGCTCGCGCCGTGGCGGCAGACGATGGGACGGCTCGCGCGTCGCCTGGCGCCGCTCGTCGCGCCGGTGCCGGGAGTGATCCTCGAGGACAAGGGGTGGACGCTGAGCATCCACTACCGGCTCGCGGATCCCGCGGTGGTGCCGAAGCTGCGGGAAACGGTGGAGCAACTCGCGCAGGGGTTCGGGCTGCGCGTGACGGCGGGGAAGATGGTCCTCGAGGTGCGCCCTCCGGCGCGCGTGGACAAGGGGACGGCGGTGCTGCACCTGGGCGCCCAGCTCGGCGGCCTCTCCGATGGCGGGTCGCTGGTGTTCGTGGGGGACGACCGGACCGACGAGGATGCATTCGGCGCGTTGCGGCTGCGCTCGCGCGATGCGGTCACGGTGCGGGTCACCCACGGTGATGATGTGCGAACCTCCGCCGAGTTCGCGGTGCGCGACCCGGCGGAGGTTCGAGAGTTCCTGGAGTGGCTGCTGGCGAGCCGCCGCTGAAGGCGGGCGCTACTTTCGCTTCTTTCCCGCGGCGGTCTTGGTGGCGCTCTTCGCTCTCGCGGATCCGGACGGGGGCTGCTTCTTGGCCGGAGCCTTCTCCGTGGGCGCCTTCGCCGCTTTCGCGGTCTTGGAGGCCGGCTTGGCCGCCTTGGTGGCCGCTCCCTTCTTCACGGCCGGAGCGGGAGCCGCGGGGTGCGAGGGGGGAGCGGCGGGGGCCGGCGCCGCTGCTGCGGCGGGAGCCGGCGGCGCGGCGGCCGCTGGCTTCCGCCGCGACTGCGCCTCCTCGGCCTCGCGGATGATGCGGTCGGCCTCCTCCTGCGACATCTGCCCGCGGCGGACCATGTACTGGACCACGTCCCGGGCGCTCTCCACGGCGAAGCCGGCGAGGCCCGCGGCGGCATTGATCACGTCCTTCATGGCCTGCGCGATCTTGCTCCCGGCCTCCTGACTGATCTCCTGCGCGCGCAGCGCCATCTCGGCGACGGTGTCCCGGGCATCGGTGCTGCGATGCCCCGGAGCGCGCCTGGGCGTCTCGGCCGGGGTTGCGGTGTCGGTGGTGTCCTTGCTATCTGCAGCAGCGGCCTGTGGCTTGTCCACCATGTGTGGGCGCGCTCCCTGTTGCGCAGTGAAAGAGCGAAGCGGGGTGGCGAACATCAATTGATGGGCCGCGGCGTCGCACCGCGTCCCCCGGCCCGTCTGAGCCTGGCTTCGGCGACGCTAAGTATATGATTCTTCGGCGCCTACGCAAGTGAGAACGCCGTCGTGTCCGCGCTTGCCCGTTCGAGATTCCCGCCGCGAACGCCCTGAACGTCAGCGATACATAGTCACTGTAACATAGCATGAAAGCGCCAGCACCAGAACAGTTGCCGCTCGCGGGAATTCGTGTCCTCGACCTCACGCGTGTGCTCGCCGGACCGCTCTGCACGATGATGCTCGGCGATCTCGGGGCCGACGTCATCAAGGTGGAGCGACCGGGAGCGGGAGACGACACCAGGGGGTGGGGCCCGCCGTTCGACGGCCGGGGAGAGAGCGCCTACTTCCTCAGCATCAACCGGAACAAGAAGAGCATCGCCGCCGATCTCGCCGACCCGGCGGACCGCGCCCTCATCGCGTCGCTCCTGGCCGACGCGGATGTGGTGGTGGACAACTTCCGGCGGGGGATGCTGGAGCGGCACGGGCTCGCACCGGCTGCGATGCTCGAGCGGCACCCGCAGCTCGTCTGGTGCACCATCACCGGCTTCGGGGAGGAGAGCGACCGGCCGGGCTACGACTACGTGGTGCAGGCGGAGCGCGGCTGGATGGCCATCACCGGCGAGGCGGAGGGCGCGCCGATGAAGGCAGGAGTTGCGCTCGCCGATGTGGTGGCGGGGAAGGACGCGACCATCGCGACGCTCGCCGCGCTCGCCGCGCGCATCCGGACGGGGCGGGGGCGCCGCGTGGTGGTCTCTCTCGCGCAGAGCGCGACGGCGGCGCTCGTGAACGTGGCGCAGAACGCGCTGGTGACCGGGCACGACGCGCCCAGGTGGGGAAACGCGCACCCGAACCTCGTCCCGTACGAGCTCTTCGATGCGCGCGACCGGCCGATCGTGATCGCCGTGGGGAACGATGCGCAGTGGCAGTCCTGCGCTCGCGCCCTCGCCCTGGACGATCTCGCGGCCGATCCGCGCCTGGCGACCAATGCCGGCCGCGTTCGACATCGCGACGTGGTGGTGCGCGCGGTGGCCGAGCGGATCCGCGAGCGAGAGGCCGCGCACTGGATCGCGGCGCTCGACCGCGCCGGCGTCCCGTGCGGCACGGTGCGCGGCGTGCTCGAGGCGGTGCGCGAAGCGGGCGGCTCCCCGCTCACGGGGGTTGCGCCGAGCATCCCGGGCCGCGTACGCTTCCCGCCGCCGCGATTGGACGAGCACGGAAGGGAAATCAGGGACAGAGGATGGAGAGTATTCGAAGGGTAGTGTGTGGAGAGTGGACCACCGAAGGACGCGTGTGGCGTGTGGGAGACTGACGGGGAGAGGAGCTAGGTAGAGCGG
>CAMLEQ010000469.1 GCA_946479015.1 uncultured Gemmatimonadota bacterium
CCTGGTCCGCCGCCGCCCCCGTCACATCGACTCATAGTCACACAGCCACGCATGTCAGACTTCTACGCAGTGCTCGGCGTCCCCCGCGACGCCTCCGACGACGACATCAAGCGAGCGTACCGCAAGCTCGCCATGCAGTTCCACCCCGACCGCAACGGCGGGGCGAAGGAGGCGGAGGAGAAGTTCAAGGAGATCACGGAGGCGTACGACGTACTGCGCGATCCGAACAAGCGCACGATGTACGATCGCTACGGCGAGGCCGGGTTGCGCGGCGGCGGCAGCGCGGGCTTCCATCACGTGGATCTGTCCGAGGCGCTCGGCATCTTCATGCGCGACTTCGGCGGGTTCGCCGGCTTCGAGGAGATGTTCGGCGGAGGGCGGGCGCGCGGTGGCCCGCGCTCGGGCGCGGACATCAAGCTCACCGTGCCGCTCACGCTTGCCGAGGTGGCCACGGGGGTGGAGAAGGAGATCGTGCTCAAGCTGCTCGATCCCTGCGACAAGTGCGAGGGAACGGGGGCCGAGCCTGGAACGAACCCGAAGCGGTGCCCCACGTGCGGGGGAACGGGGGAGGTGCGCCGGGCGCAGCGATCGTTCTTCGGGCAGTTCGTGAGCGTGGCGCCCTGTCCCACGTGCTCCGGCCAGGGGAAGACCGTGGACACCCCGTGCCGCCGCTGCCGCGGCGAGGGGCGCGTGCGCGCGGAGAAATCGATGACCGTCGCGATCCCCGCGGGCGTGGCCACCGGGCAGTACATGACGCTGCGCGGCGTGGGCAGCGTGGGGCCGCAGGGCGGACCGCGTGGCGACGTGCTGCTCATCTTCGATGTGGAGGAGGACCCGCGCTTCGAGCGCGACGGCGCCGATCTCTACACCGAGGTGCTCGTCACCTATCCGCAGCTCGTGCTGGGCGCCGACATCGAGGCGCCGAACGTGACCGGGAGCATCTCGCTGCGCGTGCCGGCCGGTACGCAGAGCGGGCAGGTGTTCCACCTCAAGGGGCGCGGGCTCCCGCACGTGAACGCGAGCGGCTCGGGCGACCTGCACGTGCGCGTGCAGCTCTGGACGCCGCAGTCGCTCACGACGGAGCAGGAGGAGCTGATCACCGCGCTGCAGAAGCTCGAGGGGTCGCCACCGACCTCCGCGCGCGCGAAGGGCTTCTGGTCGCGCATGAAGGAAGCGCTCGGTGCCTGAGCGCGCCGTCGGCACTCCGGCGGCCGGCCTGTGAGCTGGATCGAGGTCCGGGTCCGCGCCCCCGAGGAGCGCCGCGATGCCGTGGTGGCTGCGCTCATCGCGCGCGGCGCGCCCGGTGTCCAGGAGCTCGCGCAGGAGCTCCTCACGCACGTTCCTGACGATACCGATCTCGCCGCGCTCGAGCGCGCGGTGCGCGAGGTGAGCCCCGAGCTCACCATCGTGTGCGCGCGCCTGGACGGCGAGTGGCACGTCCCGGCGCGCGCGACCGTCGGTGTGCAGCGCGTCGGCCGGATCGCCGTCGCCCCGCCGTGGCTCGGCGCCGAGATCGCGGGCGCGGAGCTTCCGGTGGTCATCGAGCCGGCGATGGCGTTCGGCACCGGCGAGCACGAGACCACGCGCGGCGTCCTCGCGCTCATGCAGCGCGTGGTGCAGCCCGGCGATCTCGTGGCCGATCTGGGCGCGGGGAGCGCGGTGCTGTCCATCGCTGCCGCACGCCTCGGCGCCTCGCGCGTGGCGGCGATCGAGATCGATCCCGACGCGATCGGGAACGCCGAGGAGAACGTCATCCGCAACGGCGTCGCGAGCCGCGTCACCGTGGTGGAGGGTGACGCGGCGCTGCTGCTCCCCCTCGTGGCTCCCGTGAACGTGATCCTCGCGAACATCATCTCGTCCGTGCTGCGTTCGCTCTCGCTCGTCATGCGCGAGGCGCTGGCCCCTGGCGGACGGGCGATTCTCAGCGGCATCCTGGTGGCGGAGCGCGACGACGTGCTCGACTGGCTGTCGCGAGACGGCTGGATGGTGGAATCCGAACAGCGCGAGGGAGACTGGTGGAGCAGCGTGATCGCACGGCGGTAGCGACGTTCTTCACGCCGGAGCCGATGGCGGCCGGGCGCCCGACCATGCTGGGCGACGGCGAGGTGCAGCACGCGCGGGTGCGGCGCGTCGGGGTCGGCGACCGCGTGCGACTGGTGGATGGCGCCGGCGCGGTGGGGTGGGGGCAGGTCGTGAAGCTCGGCAAGGCGCAGGCGATGATCGATGTGGACGTGGTGGATCGCGTGGCCCCCCTCCCCGTGATCCACCTGATGGTCCCGATCGCCGATCGCGACCGGATGCTCCTGCTCGCCGAGAAGGCGACGGAGCTCGGCGTCTTCTCCTGGCGCCCCGTGATGTGGCGCCGCTCGCGCAGCGTGACTCCGCGCGGCGAGGGGGTGTCCTTCCAGGCGAAGGTGCGTGCGCGCATGACCGCCGCGCTCACGCAGTCCGGTGGCGCGTGGCTCCCCGTGCTCTATCCTGACGCGACGCCGGACCGCGCGGTCGCGGCGTGCGCGGCGGGGGCCCGATGGTTGCTGGACCCCGACGGGGAGCCGGTGGCGGCGCCGCACCTCTCGGCGCCGCTCACGGTCGCCGTCGGCCCGGAGGGAGGGCTGGAGGCGGAGGAGCGCTCGCAGTTCATCGCCGCCGGCTTCGTGCCGGTCAAGCTCGCGCCGCTCGTGCTGCGCTTCGAGACCGCGGCGATCGCCGCGCTCGCGGTGGCGCGCTCGGCGCTGCTCACCGCAACGGTGGAGAGAGCCCGTGTCTGAGAGCTGCCTGTTCTGCGGCATCGTCCGCGGCGAGATCCCGGCGAAGATCGTGGCCGAGACGGAGCACTGTGTCGCATTCCGCGACATCAACCCGCAGGCCCCGCTGCACGTGCTCGTGATCCCGCGGGAGCACGTGACGTCGTTGAACGAGACCACCGACCCGGCGCTGGTGGGACGGCTGGCGCTCCTGGCGGCGGAGATCGCGGAGCGCGAGGGGGTCGCGGCGTCCGGATATCGGACGGTGATCAACACGAACGCGGACGCCGGACAGACCGTCCCGCACGTGCACCTGCACGTCCTCGGCGGGCGCGCGATGGGGTGGCCGCCAGGGTGATGGCGGCGGCGCGCGGACTTCTTGACACCTTTGGAAGGGCGACACTAAGTTTCCACCCGCTAAACACTTAACAGGCGTGCACGCGCCACGAAGGGGG
>CAMLEQ010000470.1 GCA_946479015.1 uncultured Gemmatimonadota bacterium
CCCTGGCTCGAGATGGGCTGCGGGTACGCGCCCGTGGTCAGCGCGTCCGCCACGCGCTGCGCCTCGTGGTAGCGCTGGCGCGCCGTCCCCAGCTCGCCGCGGAGCTTCATGATCTTCTCCGGGTCGAGGTCCACGGCCTCGGCGATCTCGATCTTGGTGATCTGCCGGACCACGGCCTTGGCCGCGCCGGCGGCGACCGCCAGGGCATCGCCCACCGCGAGCATGTGCTCCTTCTCCGCGTCGATCTTCGTCTTCGGGGCCTCGGTGGTGCTCGTGCTGGTGCTGGTCGTCATAGTGCCTCCAGGGAGTGGGTGGTGCTGCGTCAGGTGTCAGGAAACGTCACGGTCTACCGGGCACGCCGCGGCGCTACGAGCCGCCGAATCGGCGCTGGTAGTCGTCGATGGCCCGCTGCTCCTCCTCCTCGTCGAGGAGGGATGGTTGGGACAGTTGGGAGGGTTGGGACGGTGCGGGCGTATGTGTACGCGTACGCGCGCGCATGGAGACACTTTCCGGAATCGACCTCGAACCCTCCCAACCGTCCCGCGTCTCGGGACCACCGGACGGGCCGTCGGAATCTCGAATCAGTCTCAGACCGACGCGGTAAACCTTTTTGTTCCTACCGGTTCCATGCTTCACCGCGACCAAGCCGCGATCCGACAGGCGGCGGCCGAACGCGGTCTGGGACAGTTCGCCGTGACCGTTCTCGGTCGCCCACTTCGTGAACGACTCGTAGAGATTTTGGGCCAGCTCGGAGTAGGTGGCGCCGAGCTCGCAGCAGTCCTCGAGGAAGCTCCCGAGCACGTCGGACTCCTCGCGGTAGGCGGCCGTCGCCTCGATCACGGCGGCGGGCTCGCCCAGGCCGCGCTCGAGCCAGTCCTGGCAGCCTTGGACGGCCCACGCGAGGATCCCGGGCAGCTCCCCCCGGAGCACGTCCGTGAGGTGCCGGTCGCGCTCGTGCTCGGGGATCTGGACGGTGAACGGCAGCAGTCGCAGGCGACGCCAGATCCCATCGTCGGCGCCGCGGATCACGGGCTTGTGGTTGGCGGCGATCCAGAGCTTGAACGACGGCGTGAACTCGAACGCCTCCTGGTAGAGAAAGCGCGCGCTGATCACGTCGCTCCCCGTGAGGTGCTTCACGAGCGACTCGTTCAGGCGCTTCCCCTCGCCCACCTCGCTCGACGTCACGAGCCGGGCACCCACGAGGTTCGCGACATCGTTGCGTGGCCCCCCGTCCGACTTCCGCTCGAGGAACGTGGCGATGTCGGCCTGCACGGCGTACTCGCCGAGGAGCATGCGCACCACCTCGGTGAACGTGCTCTTGCCGTTGGCGCCGCCGCCGTGGAGGAAGAACAAGCACTGCTCGCTCGTGTCCCCGGTGAGCGAGTAGCCGACCGCGCGCTGCAGGAAGCCGATCATCTCGGCGTCACTGGCCATGACGCGGTCCAGGAAGGCGAGCCAGCGCGGGCACGTGGCGTCGGGGTCGTACGCCACGGGCGCGAGCTTCGTGATGAGGTCCTCGCGCCGGTGCGGGCGGAGCTCCGCCGTGCGGAGGTCGAGCGTCCCGTTCTGGACGGTGAGGAGCCAGCGGTCGCGATCGAGCTCCGAGTGCCGGATGGGGATGCCCTCCTCGGCCCGCGCGCGCTCGATCATCGAGCGGATCCGCCCGTTCGCCTCGGAGCGGATGGCGTGCTTCGCGATCTCGGCGCGCCCCTCGCCTTTCTGGACGCGCTTCGCCTCGCCGTAGATGGCGCGCACCGTGTCCTTGGCGCGGCGCTCGATCTCGGCGGTCTCGTCGATCGCCCACCGGCGGTCATCCCACACGAGCCACTTCCCCCACTTCGGCACGAAGCGGAGGTCCTGGCCGTGGCGGGCGACGAGCCGCTCGGCGTTGCCGAGGTCCGTGAGCGCGAAGCCTTTAGGCGCGGGCATCGGGAGCGCCGTCATGCGGCGTGGTCCTGCGCCGCCGGCGCGGCGCGTGGCGCATCGGGGACACGCGCGAGCGCGCGCTCCCACGTCGGCGTCGCGGCCGGCCGCCGGCGCCGCCGGAGCTGCGCGTACGCGGCCTCGCACCGCAGCTCTGCCCCTTCGAGGAGCGACTCCAGGCAGCTCACCTCGATGGTCTTGAAGGTGGCCTCATCCATCACGCGCACCACGAGCTGCGCCTCGTCTGGGGTGAGCGTGACCGCGTGACCGAGGTAGCCCTGCAGGAGCTTCGTGTAGACCGCGAGCTCCGCCTCCAGCTCCGGGCTCAGCGGCCCCTCGCCGGGAACGCGGCCATCGGGCAGTGGTGGTGGCTTCATGCCGCACGCTCCTGGCGCTCGGCCTCGCGCGCCGCGCGGCGCGCCTCCTGGTGCCGGCGGTACCGCTCGCGCTGCTTGGCGCAGAGCTCCTCCCGGTGCGCGGCGTAGTAGGCGCGCGTGTACGCGTTGCGCTTCTCGCGGTTCCTCTGGTACTGCCGCCGCTTCGCCGCCTTCGCCTTCCGGTGCCCCTCCGGCGTGTGATACCAGCGGCGCATCCACTCCCGCATGTAGAGCCGGTGCAGGGGGTCGCCCCGGTTCTGGGCGTTGTACTGGCGGGCGCGCACGAGGCGCTTCTCGCGCACGCCGGGCCGCTGGGCGTATGCCTTCTGCTGCGCGAGTTTCTTCGCGCGGTACTCCGGATCGGCGTAGTACTCGGCGCTCCGCTGGCGGACCAGCTCGCGCGCGCGCGCCGCCGAGCATGCCGGGCACCGCATCGCGTTGCGCGTGGCGAGCGGGGCGGGGCAGTCGCGGCAGCGGCCACGGCGGTTCCGGTCGCAGGCATCGCAGACGAGCGCGGCGCGGCCGTTCCCGTCCGTGGTCGCGCGCAGCACCGCGCCGCACGCGTGCCGGGGGCAGCGGAGTGCGCTCATGCGGCGACTCCGAGGCACTCGGCGCACGTGTCCTGCTTGTTCCGCGTCGGCGTGAACTCGCGGTGACAGTTGCCGCAGGGGCGCGCCTTCCGCTCCCGCTTCGTCACCGGTGCCGGCATCGCCCCGCGCATCTTCGCGCCCACCATGTCCGCGGCGCGGTAGAGGTCCGGCCCGTAGCCCGTGTGCGCGGGGTCAGGCGTGTAGACGATCACGAACGACGGCCCGCGCACGATCGTGGTGATGGAGCGGTCGAGGATCCGCATCCGTTCGGTGTCACTGAGCGCCGGCACGTCCGGCAGCTCC
>CAMLEQ010000471.1 GCA_946479015.1 uncultured Gemmatimonadota bacterium
CCCTCGCACCATGGTGCGGGGCGAGCGCCGCAGGCGCCGCCCCGCGGTCATCTCCCGAGTCCCTTACGCATCCCGCGCCCCGCGCCCCGCACCCCGCACTCCGCCAACAACCGCCTCGGCTCCGGCGCGTTCGGAAAGAGCGCGCGTGCGGCGCCCGCGTGCGCGCGCACGTGCGTGCACTGCCCGCGGCGCGCGTACGACTCCGCCAGCCGGATGTGGATGCGGTAGCTCCCTGGATCGAGCGCGGAGGCGCGCTCCACCACCGCGCGCTTCGTCGCGCCGTTCACCAGCGACATCGAGGCCACCTGCGCCGCGCTGTGCGCGACGGCGAGCCCGCCCAGTACGAGCGCGGTGAGCACCGCCGTACCGCGACGGTGATCGAGCGCGATCTCGCGACGCGTGCGCGCCGGCGGCGCGAGGGCGCCGAGCAGCGCCCACACCAGCAGCGCCGGCGCGGGGAGCAGGAGCACGGCGTCGAACATTCCCACCACCAGCGTGGCGACGAGCGTCGCCAGCAGCACCACCGGAGGCATCAGCCGGTCGGCTCCTCCCGCCCTGGACATCGAGAGCAGCGCGCCGACGCCCAGCCCCGCCAACGCGAGCACGAGACAGGCGAACGCGGGGAGCCCGCGCTCCGACAGGTACGCCACCCAGTCGCTGCTCGGCCAGGGGTTCGACGTCATCCCGTCGTCCTTGTCGAGCGAGGGGTCCGCCTTCGATGCGTAGCGCGGGTAGCGCACCGGCCAGTTCCCCGGCCCCACGCCGAGCACCGGGTGCACGAGCGCCATGTGCACGGAGTTGCGGTACTGCACCAGCCGCCCGCGTCCGCTCCCGTCGCGGTAGTTCACCACCCCGCGCACGGAGTCCAGGTACGGCGAGTCGCTCTTCCAGTCGAGCGTGTTGGGAAGCAGGAGCGCGGCGCCGCCCCCGATCGCCACCGCCACGCCCGCCAGCCGCACGCGCGGCCCGAGGCGCGCCGCGCGCCAGGTGCGCCACCCGGCCAGCACCGTGAACGCGAGGATCCCCGCGCACGCGATGAGCGCCAGCCACGCGGCGCGCGAGCGCGAGAGCACGAGCGCCGCCGAGACCAGCGCCAGCGATGCACCGCCCAGCCACGCCCCCACGCGGCCGCGCGCGAGCAGCGTGCGCATGAGCAGCAGCGGCGCGCCGATCGCCGCGAGATGCGCCACGAAGTTGCGGTTGCCGAGCGTGCCCCCGGGCGCGCGGTTGATGCTGAACAGCTCCGTCCGCACGCCGTACGCCTGGAGCAGCGACGTGGCCGCCGCCAGCACCACGGCGAGCGAGATGGCGCCGAGGATGACCTCCCCCTCCCCTGCCCGCACCGCCGAGCGTGCGCTCCAGAACACCACAGCGCCGGAGAGCGACAGCGCGAGCGCGCGCCCGGCCAGCCACCAGTTCGGCGCCAGCACCGCCGACACCGCGCCCAGGATGAGGTACGCCGCGAGCAGCGTGTCCACCCGGCTCATCTCCAGGCGCCGCGCGCGCGCCAGCGCCGCCAGCGCGCACACCAGCGCCACCACGTGCAGCACCAGCTCCTTCGGCACGAAGAAGCGGTCGAGATCGAACGCCTTGTACGGAAGCGCGATGAGCACCACGGCGATCGCGCCCGCGGCGATCATCCACGCCGCCACGCGCGCCCCCGCTCCCCCTCCGTCGTTCATGCGCCCCATCCCGCTCTCCCGTCAGGCAGCTGGTGCGCGCCCGGTCGGAACCGTACGTTTAGAACCATGAAATTCTTCGCTCTCCTGTGCGTGGCGCTGATGACGGCGCCCGCGGGCACGCTGCTCGCCCAGGACACGACCGGGACGCACACGCTCGCGCCCCACTCCCGGGTCCGCCTGTTCGCTCCGACCATCGAAGACAATCAGCGGATCATCGGCACCGTCGAGCACTCCGACTCGACGGCCCTCCAGATCCGCGCGGCGAATGGTATGCTGTGGACCATCCCTCGCGGCAGCATCTACTCCGTGGAAGTGAGCCGCGGGCAAATGAGCGCCGCGCACGCGATCGTGCGCGGCGCCGCCGGAGGGATACTGCTCGGCGCCATCGGCGGGGCGCTCTGGGGTAGCGTCTCCACGAAGAGGCACCGCGCGCTTCCTTACGGGGAGACCGGCGCGGCCATCGGAGCGGTGCTCGGCGCCACGTTCGGCCGGGCGTTCGTGCACGAGCGGTGGGAGAAGCTGCACGGCGTCCCGATGGTCGCCGTACGTCCCTCCACCCGCGGCACGAACATCTCCCTGGCGATCGCGCGCTCGTTCTGACCCGGCGCGCCCTCCGCGCCCCGCGCCGTCAGACGCTCGGCCGCCCGTTCGCGGGGATCGCCGCCCGCCCGATGAACGACATCCCCACCGGGAGCCCGAACACGTACCCCGCGGGCACGGTGATGCTCGGATAGCCGGCCACCGCCGCCGGCGACGACGAGCTCCCACCGGACCCCGAGTCGCCGTTCACCAGATCGATGTGCCACGTCGGTCCCTGCGTGGGGGCGATCAGCGCATCGAGCCGGTGCTCGTCCATCACCGCGTCGATCCCTTCCGCTCGAGTGAGCCGGTGGTTCTTCGCCAGCGCCTTGCGATACGCCGGATCCGTGAGCGGCCCCTTCTTCTGCGCCATGAGCATGATCTCCTGGCCGAAGTAGGCGAGCTCGCGCCCCGCATCGCGCTCGTTGAACGCGATCACCTCGGCGAGCGACTTCACCGGCGCCGACGGGCCGAGCCACGCCAGATACTTGTTCAGGTCGGCCTTGAACTCGTACAGCAGCACCTCGAACTCCGAGTCGTCCCACTTCCCCGCCGTGGCAATGTTCGCCGGATCGACGATCGTCGCGCCGCGATCCTTCATCACGCGGATTGCGTCCTCGATCAGCGCGTCCGCGGTGCGGCTGTACCCCATGTACTTCTCGCGCAGCACGCCGATGCGCGCGCCCTTCAGCCCGTTCGCGTCCAGCATCTTCGTGTAATCCGCCAGCGCCTTCCCGCGACTCGCCGCGGTGGCCGCGTCATCGGCATCCACTCCCGTGATCGCGCCGAGCAGGATCGCCGCATCGGTCACCGTCCGCGCGATCGGGCCGGCGGTGTCCTGGCTGTGGGCGATGGGGACCACCCCCGCACGGCTCACGAGGCCGAGCGTCGGCTTGATCCCCACCACCGAGCACGCGGC
>CAMLEQ010000472.1 GCA_946479015.1 uncultured Gemmatimonadota bacterium
CCTCGATCTCGTCGCCCCAGAACTCGAGGCGCACGGGATCGGTCATGCCGAAGGAATAGATGTCGAAGATGCCGCCACGCAGGCTGAACTGGGCGACGTCCTCCACCATCGGCACGCGCTCGAAGCCGATGCGCTCGAGATGCTCCGCCAGCTCGCCGGGGCGCCGCACGTCGCCCTTGCGCAGCTCGACCCGCAGGTCCTCCAGCGCGCCCGGGAGGCGCGTGCGCTCGAGCAGCGCGCGCGGCGTGGTGACGAGCACGCGAACGTCGCCGCGGGCGAGGCGGGCGAGCGTCTCGACGCGCTCACCCGCCACCTCCACATGCGGCTCCGCTTCACCGAACCCCTCACGCGGCGGATACAGCGCCACTGGCGTCTCGTCGAGGATGGTGTGCAGGTCGGCGAGCACCCGCTCGGCCTGCGGCAGGCCATCGGCGACGACGACGAGGAAGCGCGTGGGCAGGCGGCGCGCGAGCGCCGCCACGACGACGGCATCGGCGGAGCCGGGGAGGCCGGCCGCGAGGAGCTGACCGCGCGGCGCGGGGAGGGTGTTGACGAGTCGCGTGAACGCGGGCAGTCGCTCGATCGAGTCGAGCAGAGTCGGAAGTGGCACTATGCGGCGGTGGAACGCGAAGCGCGCACGACGAGCGCTTCCGCGACGAGGAGGAGGAAGGCGAGCACGAGAAGCGGCGTGACGGCAGGGTGACGCGCGCCCACCGCGAAGGTGGTGCGCCCGAGGTCATCGGCGTCGGTCACTCCCCGGCCGCGACTTCCGCCGAGGCGGGCGGCGAGTCGCTCCGCGGAGAGGCGCGTGAGATCCGACTCGGACTCGGGCGCTTCCACGACGAGCGCACCGACGCGGCGGCCCGCACGCAGGAAGAACCACACTCCGCGCTCGGCGGGAGCCGTGACGCGAACGCCGCTCACCGAGCGCCGGACGCCCGACTCGGTCTCGAGGGCATCCACGCCGGCTGGTAGCGCGACGGACTGTCCGGGTGTGGCGCCGACGGGCGCCCCGACGTCACCGGAAGGCGCGCCGAGCCGCTGGCCGAGCACGTCGGCGAGCCAGGGAAGAAACGCCGCGCGCAGCGGCAGGCTGGTGAACTGCGGATCGATCGGCGAGGCGAGGAGCACGTAGCCATCGCCAGCGGCGATCCACGGATCGCCGTTGGCGGTGGCGAGGGTGTCCGACGTTGCCGCGCCCTGCGGAACCAGGCGATAACGGCGCGCGACGCTCACCTCCTCGAGGCGAATGCCGTGCGCGAGGGTGGGAGCAGTCACCGCCGCACCGAAACGCCACGGCACGCCGAGTCGGGCCAGCGCGCGATTGGCCGCACCGAGCCGAAGTGGGTCAGCAGGAGCGACAAGGAGCGCGGGGAGCGTAGTCGCCTGGTCGGCTGGCGCGATCCGGATGCCGGCGCCCTGCGCCACGCGCCCATCGGCGACGAGCGTGCTCACCGCGGTGCTCACGAAGGGACCGGCCGCCGGATCGACTGTCACGACGGGCGGCGCGCCGATCCAGACTGCGAAGTGCCGGGCATCGTCGGCGGGAAAATCGTCGGGCTCGAGCTCGACGCGCCCCGCCTGCCAGCCGCGCTCGGCGGGAGCGAGGCGTACGGTGATCGCCTCGTCGCGCGCGGCGAGCCCGCGCGCCGCGGTGCGCTCGCCGATCACCATGCGATAGCCGACGGAGTCGGGGGAAGCGATGCGCGCCACGACGGCGCCGCGCGGCGTCCATCGCGCCGGCTGCGGCTCGACGGCGGCCACGGTGCGATTGCGCGGTGGATCGCCGCGCGGCACGAGCACGGTGACGGCATCGGGAACGCGCCGCGCCGCGTTCCACGCGCTCTGCTGGCCATCGGTGACGACGGCGACCACGCGCGCGGGCAGCGGCGCCGCGTCCACGGCCGCGGAGGCACGCGCCACGGCGAGCGACAGGTCGCCCGCGCCCTCCACGGGACTGATGCGGGCGAGCTCGGCGAGCAGCGCCTCTCGCGTCCCCGCCTGCAGCCGACCGTCGGCGGTGGCGAGCCAGAGCCGGTCGGCGGGCGTCGCGGCACCGAGCACCACCCGCGCCGCGGCGCGCAGCTGCTCGAACAGGGGCCGGCCGTCGCGCATCGCAGTGGTGGAGAGCGAGTTGTCGAGCACGACTGCCACCGCCGTGGCACCGTGGCCGCTCCCCACCCCCCGCACGAACGGGCGTGCCGCCGCGAGCGCGAGGGCGAGCAGCAGCAGCACCCGGAGCAGCATGAGCAGCAGGTTGCGCAGCCGGAGCGATCGGCTGTGCTCGCGCTCGGCGCGCTGGAGATACCGCGCGGCGGGAAACTCCACGCGTGCCGAGACGTTGCGTCGAAGCAGGTGCAGCAGGAGCGGCACCGCGGCGGCGCCGGCGAGCAGGAGCCAGAGAGGAGCGAGGAAGCTCACGGGCGGCGCTGCCTGGCGTCGAAGGCGCGGCGCAGGGGCACGGCATACGGCTGGTCGGTGAGCACGAGCTCGTAGCGGGCGCCCATCGCGCCGAGGGTGGTGCGCCATTCCTCGATCACCGTGGCGACGGTCCGATCGTAGGCGGCGCGCACGTCGGCGCCGGATGCCGGAACGGCGAGCCCGGTTTCCGGATCGGCGAACTGCGCCTCGCCGGCCAGCGTGAACGCCCGCTCCGCGGGATCCATGATGTGCAGCACGGTGACGTCGTGCCCCGCGGCGCGCAGGCCGCGCAGCGCCGGGAGCGCGGCGTCCACATCCACCAGGAGGTCGCTGAGCAGGATGATCATGCCGCGACGGGTGACGAGGCGCGCGGCCTGCGCGAGGGCAGCGGCTACGTCCGACGCGCGGCCGCCGGAGGGCTCGGCGAGGGCGGCGAGGATGCGGCGCCACTGCGTGGTGCGGGCCCGCGGCGGGACGCTGGTGCGGACGGCGTCGTCGAAACGCACGAGGCCGACGGCGTCGCGCTGGCGGAGGAGCAGGAGCGCGAGGGCGGCGGCGAGCTGCTCGGCGTAGGCGCGCTTCGTGAGCCGTTCGGCGGCGGGGGCGCCGCGCCAGTCCATGGAACGGCTGACGTCCAGGATGAGCGTGGCGCGGAGATTCGTCTCCTCTTCGTACTGCTTGACCACCCAGCGGTCGGCACGCGCGGCGATCTTCCAGTCCACGTAGCGCAGGTCGTCGCCAGGCTGATAGGGAC